>JBGTLI010000141.1:0-2940 GCA_041744195.1 Wenzhouxiangella sp.
CGACCGACTCTGGGGATTCCAAAGACGCCCGAACAGCTTTCTGCTTGAACTCCTGAGAGAAAACACGACGATTTTTGCTTTGCATAAACACCTCCATGAGAAATTTCAAAAAGGTGTCTACTTTCTCGGGGGCAGTCCAAATAGGCGCTTTTTTCTGTCCTCTGTCCTCTGTCCTCTGTCCTCTGTCTTCTGTCCTCTGTCCTCCGACGGGCTACTAATGCACGCGTTCTTCGAGGGCGTCGAGGAAGCGCTGGATGCGGGCGGCGTTGGCGCCGACGTCGCTCATGCCGACGCGGGACTTGGATCGGACATCGACCAGGCTGCCGTCGTCGCTGCCCTGGATGCGGATGACGATGTCGTCCTTGAAGCCGAACCAGGTTGTGGTTTCGGTGGCCTCAATTCGGCCGGCTTCGCGGTCGCTGTCGACCAGTTCCCATCCGAGTGTCTGGACTACGGCGTCTGCGTGATCAAAGACGATGGATGGATAAAGGTCCGTGGCGAATGTCGTGAGCTCGGGATAGGCCCGTCGTTGTTCTTGCGCCACATCTTCGCCCGAATACTCCAGCGGGTTGGGGGCATCTGCGCGCAGGGGGGCGATGGCGACGAATGCCGGGGGGTTCCGGGTATCGGTGGTGATGTCGTGAATGCGCGGGACCGACCGGGCTTGCTGTACCAACACGTACGGTATGGCGGCAACACCGAGGCCGATGACAAAGGCGGCGCCCAATGCGAAAAGATTGTTGCTTCGTGTTGCCGGAATCACAGTGAGCAGCAAGGCCAGGGCGGCTGCGGCCAGGCCGACGTACAAAGCCCATCGCATCAGGGTGAAGCCGAAGCTGAATTCCCACAAACCCAGGCGGGTTCCGGGACCGGCAATGAGAAGCATCAGCAGGGCACAAACCGCAAGCAGAGGGGGCAGCAATCGGATCAGCTTCATGGGATCAAGGCCTGTTTCTTAATTTAGACGGCATATTACAGCCAATACAGAAACGTTGCGCGAAGGTCATGGCAGCCGAGGGACGAACTTCTCGATCTGCACGCGTGAGTCGGCCACAGAAACAAAACTGCCGGGCGGCACAGCCTGCCAGTTGTCGGGACAGTCATCGATGGGTTCGGACAGCAGGATCGTGCCGCTTGACGGCCGGTGAGCTACTTCACTGATCACGTCGCTCAGGCCTTCGCTGCTGCGGTTGTAATAGAGGGTCTTGGGCGTGTCGTCGGTGGAATGACGGACGGCATAAAGCTTCTTCCCGTCGCTGAAGGCGCAGGTGAGGCGGAAGGGATCGGTAATGTGGGCCTCTTTTTGTATCTGCTCGACGAAGCCGACCATTTTCTCCATAGCACCCTTCGGATCGTCATCCAGGCCGAAGGTCAGGGCGAGAAAGAAGGCGGTCTCGGTATCGGTTGTGCCCTGGATATGGGGAAACAGCGCCTCGTCGACGGCAAACTGCAGCGGTCGCTTGATCCTGGCGAAGTCACTGATTTCGCCATTGTGCTGGAAGGTCCAGCAACCGTGCTGGAACGGGTGGCTGTTGGTGCGCTGGACCAGGCCGAAATAGGCCGCCCGCAGGTGAGCGAGGAAAAGCCCTGACTTGATCTGCTCGGCCAGGTTGACCAGGTTGCGATCAGACCAGGCCGGACGTAAGTCGCGATACAGGCCGGGTTTGTCGCGGTCGCTGTACCAGGCCACGCCAAAGCCGTCGCCATTGGTCGGAAAGGCGCCATCAGGCAGGCCGGGCATGTCCTTGACGTAGTTCTCGCGCGCGAACCGGCTTTGAACCAGCAGCGAACGAGACGGCTTGATGATCAGGTCTTCAAGATAAATTTCCGGACCGGAATAGGCCAGCCAACGGCACATGGGCGTCTCCTTGAGTCGACAAGTTCGATTGGTCAACCATTCTAACCGGGCTGTCATGATCCAAATCCAGCATGGTCCGCAGCGCGCAGTCAGTAAGGCGGCTTGGCCATGTATCATGGCGACCTGTTTTGGAGACCATGCTGGGAATTGAGAGATGACCGACAACAAGGGCCGCGACGAGGCGCTCAACAAAATTCGCGAGCGAAACTGGTTCTACCGCTTCGATCTGCCGGATGGCACCTCGACCGCCTCCTACCTGCCGGAATCAGCCGCGGCGGTTCATGAAACCCGGCTGCAGATGATGCAGTCGGTTTTGCGTCCGGAATTGGCGAAGAGGCCGATGACGGCACTGGACATGGCCAGTCACCAGGGTTGGTTCAGCGTGGAGCTGGCGAAACTGGGGTGTGAAAAGGTAGTGGGTTTCGAGCCGCGTGACAGTCATGTCGATGATGCCCGGTTGATCTGTGGCGCCCTCGATCTTGACCAGATCGAGTTCGTCCAAACGGATATCGACGGCCTGAAGGACACGGCCATTGAGCCGACCGACATCGTCATCGCCATGGGTCTGATCTATCACCTTGAAAATCCGGTTGCCGCGATCCGCGCCGCCCGTGCCTATTGTCGTCATGTCTGCCTGATCGAGACCCAGGTCGGACCGCATGTATCAGGCATGCTGGATTGGGGCAGCCATGAATTTGTTCGGCCGATGCAGGGTGTTTTCACCGTCATCGACGAGACTGACGAAACCCACGGCCCGGAGGCCAGCACCCAGGGCATTTGCCTGGCGCCGAGCACCGAGACCCTATTGTGGGTAATGCGCAAGGTGGGTTTTCGCGACGTCGCCCTGGTCGAAGTCCCGGCCGATGGCTACGAACAGCACCGCCACGGCAAGCGCGTCATGGCGGTGGGGTACGTTTGAAGCTGGTTACATATCGGGCTGCCGCTAGTGTAGTGTCGGAAATAGATTAATGAGATAGAAGGGCTTCACGTGCACGTCCGACCTTAGCGAGGATGTCATTGGCTGTTTTGGTCCAGACGAACGGCTTGCTATTAGCATTGTGTGATTCGATGAACTCATAGAT
>JBGTLI010000142.1:0-3967 GCA_041744195.1 Wenzhouxiangella sp.
CGTCACGCCGGAACCCATCGGGCGCAAGCCGGGCTGGTTGCGGGCCAAGCTGCCATCCGGCGGCAAGTACGAGGCGGTCAAGCGCAACGTCAACGAAAATCGCCTGGCCACCGTCTGTCAGGAGTCCAAGTGCCCGAATATTGGGGAGTGCTGGTCCAACGGCGTGGCCACCATCATGCTGATGGGCGATGTCTGTACCCGCGCGTGTCGCTTTTGCTCGGTCGATACCGGCAATCCACGCGGCTGGCTCGATGCCGAAGAACCGATGAACGCGGCAGAATCAGTCAGGCTGATGGACTTGAAATATGTCGTGCTGACCTCGGTCGATCGCGATGATCTGGCCGATGGCGGCGCCAGCCACTACGCCGCCTGCGTGCGCGAAATCAAGAAGGTCAACCCGCAGACCGCAGTCGAGGCCCTGACACCCGATTTCCAGGGTAGGCTCAGCGATGTGGAAGTCGTGGTCGATTCCGGGCTCGAGGTCTTCGCCCAGAACGTCGAGACCGTGCGTCGTCTGACCCACCCGGTCCGCGACCCGCGCGCTGGCTACGATCAAACTCTCGGGGTGCTCGCCCATGCCAAACAATACCGCCCCCGGGTGTTGACCAAGACCAGCCTGATGTTGGGACTGGGCGAGACCATGAAAGAAGTGATCGAAACCATGGATGATCTGCGTGCCATCAATGTTGACATCGTCACCTTCGGCCAGTACCTCCGCCCCACTGTCAATCACTTGCCGGTAGATCGCTTCGTTACGCCGGATGAATTTCGTCAACTGCGCGAAATCGGCCTGGAAAAAGGTTTCATGGAAGTGGTCTCTGGCCCCCTGGTCCGCTCCAGCTACCGCGCCGACCGGGTGTTTGAGAAAAATAATTGCGGGATTGATGAGCCTGCAGCTTGAGTGAGGATCAAGGGTCAAGTATAGAATCAAGGAGGCTAAAGGCGGTTCGCGCAGAGGCGCAGAGGCGCAGGGACGCAGAGAAAGTATTAACTTGCATTTCATCTTTTCCTGCGCCTCCGCGTCTCAGCGCGCCATGCTTTTTTGTCTTTTGTCTTCCGACCCCCGACCCCGGACCCCAGCCATGGCCAAGAGACCGATCGATTCTGGATCCGAGCAGCTACTTGAACGACTGGCAGCCGTGCTGGATGAGTGTCGGGTGCAGGGGCGCACGATGACCTACCTGCAAGTTGCCGATGCCTTGGCGATTCATGCGCCGCAGCGAATTCACCAGACGACCCGGCTGATCGAGAAAATGCTCAAGCGCGATGCGGAGGCCGGACTGCCAATTCGGGCGGCGCTGGTGGTCAGCCGGGGCAGGGGAGGACGCCCGGCGCCGGGATTTTTTGATCGTGCCCGTCGCCTGGGGCTGTTCGACGGCACCCGGCCAGAATGCTTTCACGATCACTTGCTCGATCAATTGTTCGAGCGTCGGGGCTGATAAGGGCGATAACCCCGACCCTGTGGCGCCGTCAGGCGCATCGGTGTAACATCTCCCGCTTCAGCTCCGCGCCGCCCCCTACTACCAATGAGTACACCATCCATGATCCAAATTGTCAGATCTTCCCTGTCCGTTACCCTGGTTTCCATGCTGTTTCTACTGGCCGGTTGCGGTCAGGGTGATTCCGGTTCATCCGGACCTGTAGATGGTGAGGATGCAGCAGAGCCTCCGATGGCCGAGCAACGCATGCACGTGGTCAGCGCACCGGGTGGCGATCGCGAGGACCCTTGGTACTGGCTGCGCGACGATGCCCGGGAAGACAGCGATATGCTGGCCTACCTGGAAGCCGAGAATACGTACAAGGAGACCATGCTGGCACACGTAGCTGGTCTGCAGGAAGCCGTGTCGGCCGAGTTGCGCGGTCGAATCCAGGAAGATGACTCAACCGTCCCCTACCTGGATCGGGGCTACTGGTATTACACCCGTTTCGAGGAAGGGCTCGAGTATCCGATTCACGCGCGGCGCAAGGGCAGCCTGGAGGCCGAGGAGGAAATCGTTCTGGATGTCAACCAGTTGGCTGAAGGCCACAGCTACTATCGGGTTGGCAGCTGGGATGTCAGCATGAACGGCAACCGGGTGGCCTGGCTGGAGGACACAGTCGGACGACGCCAGTACGAGATTCGGATCCGGGATCTTGACTCAGGCGAAACCATCGACACCGGCATTGGCGGTGTGTCCAGCCTGACCTGGGCAGCCGACAACCGGCACCTGTTTTTTGTCGCCAATCATCCAGAGACCCTGCGCTCCTGGCAGGTGCGCCGGGTTGAGCCGGGTGCCGAGAACAGCGGCGATGGCGAGGTCGTGTACCAGGAAGATGACACGGCATTCTTTACCTGGGTCGGCCGATCGACGTCCGGCCAGTTCAACTTCATCTACGTGCGCTCGACTGTCGCCTCGGAGATGCGGGTTGTGCCCAGCGACCAGCCCGAAGGCGAATTCCAGGTCTTTTTCCCACGTGAGCGTGACCATGAATACTCGGCCGACCACCTGGGTGATCGTTGGATTGTCCGTACCAACTACCAGGCACCAAATTTCCGTCTCATGGAGGTCGGTCTTGATCAACATTCCGACCGGGGTCAGTGGCGCGATGTGATTGCCCATTCCGATGATGTCTTTATCCAGGGATTTGACGCCATGGAGCAGTTCCTGGCTGTCAGTGAGCGTTCCAACGGCTTGCGGCAGATTCGCATCCACGACTGGGCCAGCGGAGAATCGTCGATTCTCGCCTTTGATGAGGACGCCTATGCCGCTTACCTGGGAACCAACCACGATCAGTCCAGCAACAAGCTGCGTTTTGTCTATACCTCAATGACGACCCCAACCCAGACCTGGGATTTGGAAGTTGCGACCGGTGAGCGCGAACTGCTCAAGCAAGCAGAGGTACACGGCGGCTTCAATACTGATGATTACCGGACTTTCAGGGTTTGGGCAAGCGCAAGGGATGGCGCCCAGGTCCCCGTATCGATCATGCACCATAAAGACACGCCGCTCGATGGCAGTGCCCCACTGTATCAGTTCGCCTACGGCTCCTACGGTGCCAGCATGGACCCGACCTTCAGTACAAACCGGCTGAGTCTGGTGGATCGTGGCTTTGTCTTCGCCATTGCCCATATTCGGGGCGGGCAGGAAATGGGGCGTCACTGGTACGATCAGGGTCGTATGCTCAACAAGAAGAATACCTTCACCGATTTTATTGATGTGACCGCCCACCTGGTCGATGAGGGTCTGGTCGACGGCGAGCGGGTCTTTGCTATGGGTGGAAGCGCCGGCGGCCTGTTGATGGGCGCCGTGGCCAACATGGCGCCCGAGCGCTATCGCGGATTGGTTGCTCATGTCCCCTTCGTCGATGTCGTCACCACCATGCTGGATGAGACCATTCCGCTGACGACCAACGAGTTCGACGAGTGGGGCAACCCCATGGACCCCGAATACTACGATTACATGTTGTCGTACTCACCCTACGATAACCTCAAGGCGCAGGAATACCCCGCCATGCTGGTCACCACCGGGCTGTGGGACTCGCAGGTACAGTATTGGGAGCCCGCCAAGTGGGTGGCCCGGCTTAGGACGATCAAGACCGACAACAACCCGCTGCTGATGCACACCAACATGGAAGCCGGGCATGGTGGCGCTTCCGGTCGCTTCCAGCGCCTGGACCAGACCGCCATGGAATTCGCCTTCGTGCTTGACCTGGCCGGCCTTGCGGGCGAGGACGACTGAGGCTGCATCAGGAGCGCCGACGGATCAAAGGGGAATAACTTCGAAATTTTATGCAACGTTGAGGTTGAATGTTGGTTCGCGGGTAGCAATTCTGCATAAGGCTGTATAAGCTAGTGTAGTGTAATGAATTGTTTGTTGATATGGTATAATTCAGCCCGCCTTTATGCAAACAATGAACGATGCCAGCGCCCACGCCTATCAAGCTCTCACCCGACGAAGAAGCCATCCTGAAGAAAAGCCTTGCGAGT
>JBGTLI010000143.1:0-3998 GCA_041744195.1 Wenzhouxiangella sp.
GCGGCTCTTTTCCACTTTGCGCGAGGACGCCGAGCGTGAACGCGAGGAGCGCCAGGAAGCACGCGACGCGGCCCGCCTCGACCCGACCCGCGCGCCCGCGCCCTGGTACCTGGGCGATAAAATCCAAATGGCCGGCTCCAGCCTGTCACCCGACGGCCGCTGGCTGCTGCTGGCGGTCCAGCCGGCCGAACCCAACCGCGGCCGCACCGGCCGCATGCCGCACTACGTGACGGTCGACGGCTACATCGATATCGAAGATGTCCGCACCCGGGTCGGACGCAATCTGCCAGCGGCCCAATCACTGTGGCTGCTGGATCTGCAGGAACGCGAAAAGCACGAACTGAACCTGGACCACCTGCCGGCCATCCTGGAAGACCCCCTGGCCGAGCTCAAAGCCGAACAGGAGATCGACCCCCTGCCCGATGACCAGGCTCGCGCCGTCAGCATGATGGGTATGCTGTGGCATCCACTCAGTCACCGGGCCGCCATCATGATCCGGGCCAACGACAACAAGGATCGCTGGCTGGTCACGCTGGACCCGACCGAACCTGAACTCAATCCGCGCCACCGGCTCAATGATCCGGCCTGGATCAACTGGACCTTCAACGACTTCGGCTGGCTGGGCAACAGCGACGAACTGTGGTTGCTGTCGGAACAAAGCGGATTCAGCCACTTATATACCGTCCACGCCGTCAGCGGTCAGGAGCGGCCCCTCACCCGGGGCGAGTTTGAAGTGATGGACCCGGTTCTCGACGCCGAGGCCAACAGCGTTTACCTGCTGTCGAACCGCTCCCATCCCAGCCAGTACGACCTGTACCGGCTGGATATCGAAAGTGCCCAACTGCTGCGCCTGACCGAGCAACAGGCGATCGAGTCGTTTGCCTTATTGCCGGGCCACGACCAGATTCTGGTGCGCTACTCCGAATCCTACCTGCCGCCCCAGGCCGGGCTGGTCAATCGGGCCGGCGGGCCGGTCAGGCCGTTGACCGACACCCGCAGCGAGATCTATCGCGAGATGACCTGGCAGGACCCGCAAATTGTCGGCATCGAATCCAGCGCCGGGGCCGGTCCGATCTGGTCCAAGTTCTACCCGGCCCGCACGGCGCCCCCGGCCGGTGGAAAGTACCCGGTAGTGATGTTCGTTCACGGCGCCGGCTACCTGCAGAACACGCTGGAGAGCTATCCGCCCTACTTTCGCGAGCAGATGTTTCACAACCTGCTGACCGAGCGCGGCTACCACGTGCTGGACATGGATTTCCGCGCCAGCCGCGGTTACGGTCGCGACTGGCGCACTGCGATCTACCGCCAGATGGGCACCCCGGAACTGGAAGACCTGATCGACGGGGTCAACTGGCTGATCGAACATCACAATGCCGATCCGGGACGGGTTGGCCTGTACGGTGGCTCCTACGGCGGGTTCATGGCCTTCATGGCCCTGTTCAACGCGCCGGAAGTCTTTGCCGCCGGCGCCGCGCTGCGCCCGGTCACCGACTGGGTCCACTACAACCACCCCTACACCTCGAACATTCTCAATACCCCACAAGTGGATCCGGATGCCTACGAACGCTCCTCGCCGATCGAGTTTGCCGAAGGGCTGGAAGGCCACTTGCTGATCACCCACGGCATGCTCGATGACAACGTCTTCTACCAGGACGTGGTTCGCCTGGCCCAGCGCCTGATCGAGCTGGAAAAGGAAAACTGGGAGCTGGCCTCCTACCCGCTGGAGCGACACGGGTTCCAGCACCCGACGAGCTGGCTGGACCAGTACCGCCGGATCCTGAAACTTTTTGAAACCACCATCGGAGATCAATAAGTGGAGATCAATAAGCCATGAATGTTTTTATCACCGGCAACAGCAGCGGCCTCGGCCTCGGCCTGACCGAGGAGTTGATGGCGCGCGACGGCATCGTCTGGGGTATGAGTCGCAGCGGCTGTGCGCTCAAGTCCAAATTCGATGACGCCCTGCGCGATCAGCGCCAGGACCTGGGCACACTTAACACGCTCGAAGCCGGCCTGGATCAATTACTGTCGGATTGCCTGCGGCTCGACCTGGTTGTCCTCAATGCCGGCATCCTGGGCCGGATCCAGGAGATGTCGTCAACCGACGTTCACGATCTGGAGCACCTGATGCGGGTCAACGTCTGGTCCAACAAGATCATTCTCGACTGGCTGATCGAGCGCCAGTTGCCGGTGACCCAGATCATCGCCATCTCCTCAGGCGCTGCGGTCAACATGAACCACGGCTGGGGCGGCTACTCGATCTCCAAGGCCGCGCTGAACAACCTGGTCCAGCTCTATGCGCCCGAAATGCCCGATACCCACCTGACCGCCCTGGCCCCCGGCCTGGTCGACACCGCCATGCAGGACTACCTGTGCGACCAGGTCGACAGCGACGAATTTCCCTCGGTGCAGAAACTCAAAGACGCCCGCGGCACCGAGCACATGCCCGGCCCGCGTGATGCGGCCAAGAAGATACTGGATCTGCTCGATGGCCTGCGCGACGACCACGAATCCGGCTCGTTCGTGGATATCCGGTCTCTTTAGTAATCGATGGTGATGGGTGATGTTGTGCCCGTCAGTTAACCGGTCGCTGGGCGGACTGGTTCTGCTCGCCCTGGCGCTGGCTGGCTGCGCCGCCCTGCCCGACCGTGACCCGATTGATACAAGGCTGATAGATACCAGCCGGCTCGAGCGCGAACTCGACCGGCTTGAATCGCGCGGCTTCGCCGGTCAAGTCGTCGTCGTCCACGGCGATGACATCCTGCTCAACCAAGGCTACGGTGCCATGGCGCCCGGCAGCGAACGCAAGATCGACACCGATGCGGTCATGCCGCTGGCCTCCCTGACCAAACCATTGACCGCCAGCGCCGTCTTCGCCCTGGCCGCCGAAGGCCGCCTGGGTCTGGACGAGCCGATCGGCGATCATGTTCCCGGCCTGAACGACGCCTGGGGCCAGATACCGATTCGCCACTTCCTGACCCACACCGCCGGCATGCCGGCCGAAATCATCAACCGCGCCTGGGAAGGCGAGCCGCGCTACGAGCCCATCGAGCGCGACGAACTGGTCCGCCGCCTCGCCCACTTCCAGCCCGATCATCCACCCGGCGAGGGCTACAACTATTCCAACGTCGGTTACAACCTGCTCACCGTACTGGTGGAACAGCTCGCCGAACAATCCTGGGAAGCCTTCCTGCACGGCAGCCTGCTCGCCACCGCCGGCATCGATGGCATCGGCTTTCTCCTGCCCGGCTGGTCGGATGCGCAACTGGCCGTCGGCCGCAACGGATCGCACCCGTCCGGCCACTATTACGACCGCCCCCGCCTCGACGATGGCCTCGGCTGGCACCTGCGCGGCGCCGGCGACCTGATGGCCCAGCCACACGGCATCATCAACTGGTGGCAAGCCATCCGCCACCAAACCTGGCTGTCCCCACCCTGGCTGGACGAATGGCTCACCCCCCAGGTCAACAAACCCGACCGCACCCGCTACGGCTACGGCCTGCATTTTCGAGAAAGCCCCCACGGCCCCGTCACCGGCCACACCGGCGGCGACTACACCTTCGCCGTTGATTTTTCGTGGTTCACCGATCGCGACGTGATGGTTTATATCGCGACGGCCAATGCGCGGTTCGAGGCGGATGTGTTGAGGGATGAGTTGCATCGGTACTTGTTAGAGCGGTAACAGGCGCAAGGCTCAAGGTACAAGGCTCAAGGCTCAAGGATCAAGGATCAAGGACCCAGATCCCGGATCAAGTCCGGGATGACAGGCACCGACGCACCGACGCACCGACGCACCGACGCACCGACGCACCGACGCACCGACGCACCGACGCACCGACGCACCGACGCACCGACGCACTGGACTGACCCCGCTTAAGTAGACACGGGATTTCATGCTTCTATTCCAAAGGAAACTGGGGTTTTCATCCCCAGCGTCCCGTGCGTACGGATTGTATTGTAGAACTGTAACGAGTAGTACTTGACCTCGGCGATCATCT
>JBGTLI010000144.1:0-2675 GCA_041744195.1 Wenzhouxiangella sp.
GGCGCTGCTTGCTCTGTGCATGCCTGTGACCAATCCACCGGGAGCGCCGGATGCGGGAAATCCGCACGTCCGGTGCGACGAGGGGCGAGGGCTCGGCTTTCCTTTGCCGAGTTCCTCGCCTACTCTACTGCCTCTGTGGTGAGCTTGTCTTGTTCCTTTCGCGACAGCAGATACGGGGATATCTGTATTTCCATTCGGTGGACGAAAGAGGCACTATATGGGGGAAGATTGTCATTTCAAGAAGTTGGCCAGTGCATGAACGTTAATAGTCATCAGTTGTGAGCAGATCCAGTCCATCAGTTGATCGGGAGTTCCAGGAGCAGGCCCTGGCGCGGCTGGATCGTTACAGCTACTACACTGACAGTAATATCCGTGTGCCTTTTACGAAATTCCGGTTCGGGCTCAGCCCGCTGATCGGGCTGGTGCCCGTCATCGGGGATTTTGCCGGCCTGATCCTGTCGCTCTACGTGCTGTTTGAAGCACGCAAGGTCAAGGCCAGCCGCGCCATCCAGGCGCGCATGATTGCCCATATGCTGATCGAATTCGTCGGCGGCATCCTGCCGGTGGTGGGTGATGCTTTCGACGCGATCTACAAGGCCAACACCCGCAACACCGAACTGCTCCGCGCCCACCTCCATCGCGAACTCGAAATCATCCCACCGAAAAAATTCCCGTGGTGGACCCTAGTCTGGCTGTCGGTTTTATTCGCGGTGTTTGGCGTGGTTGTGTGGCTGATGGTTGGGGTGATACTGGGGTGAAAGCCGGTTTGCGGTTTCCGGCTTCCGGTCAATGGCGCGGGATCGGCTCAGCATCGGTCCGCTGCAGGTTGACGCTGGAATTGTGAAGTTGAACGGGCTTTCCTGCTACACTCAATCGGGCGCGATCCATCGCCAACCACTGTCACGAACGATTGGATTGGGGCCATGCGGTCGAAAAAAGCTGTAGTCGAATTGGCGTGGGATTGAATCTCGGGCCGGCCAGAGACTACCGCTGGAGATTGAGCCGATTTTGGCCAAGTATATTGTAACTTCAACAAAGAGGGAAAACTCATGTCGAAACTAGTGGATTTATTACGTGACCTGGGCAAAGACGCCAAACTTTGCGAAGCCTTCAAGGCCGATGCCGACGCGGTATGTAATCGCTACGGCCTTGACGATACCCAGAAGGCTGCTATGAAGGCTGGCGACGTGGAAGCCGTCAAGAAGGCTGCGGGGCTATCTGCCGCATCGTTGACCAATGGAGTGATTACTTCCTACGATTAAGCCTTTCGTAGGTGAACGAGCTTTATTTATGCGCGTGATTTTTGTGATTGCCGGGCTGGGTTTTGTGATCTGGGCCGGTGCGACCGATTCTGATGAAATTCAATCGCGGCTGGACGAAATCGCGAGGATCAATATCACGGCAGCCTGGGAAGAATCCCAGGCGATGGCCGAACAACTTGCCGCCGACATGGCCGGCGCCACCGCCGACCAGCGGGCGCAACTGGACTTTGTGGTCGCCAGGAACCTGGCGCTGGCCGGAAGGTATGCCGACGCCCTGGAAATCCTCGAACCCCTGCTGGAGGCCGATCTGCCGACCGAGCGACGCATGCGCGCTTATGAAATGGCGGCGAACTATGCATTGAATCAACTGGAGTACGAGCAGGCTTTTACCCTACTGCGAGATAGCATCGCGCTGTTGCCGGAAATCGATCATCCCGCTCCCCAGGCCCGTTTGCTCGGTCTGGCCGCCTATTTCCATAGTGAAGTTGGCGAACAGGAAATGGCGATCGACTATTCCAAGCAGGCTTTGGATTTGGCGCGTGCCAGCCGGAATGCGCGCGAGCAATGCATCGCCTTGCATCGTCTGGCGCTGGCCCAGTTTCGGCTCGCGCGCTACGCGGATGCCGAATCGACCCACCGCCTGCAGATGGAGCAGTGCGAAGCAGCCGGTGATCCGGTGTTGTTGGCGGCTGTAGAGAATGGTCTTGGCAACGCTTTGCTGCGTCAGGGGCAGATCGACGAAGCCTTGCCGTGGATTCGATCCGCACTGGTAAGACACGAAGAAAACGGTTACCGCGATGGCGTTTTGGCTTCAAGGCGTTTTCTAGCCCGCGCACTCAAGGCACAGGGCGAAATCGATCAGGCTGAACGAATTCTGACCGAGCTTATCGTGGCGCTTGAATCCAAGCAATATTGGAATAACCTGCACGAATGTCTGGTGATGTTGACGAACATTGCCGACGGGCGCGGTGATTCGTCCCGGGCGCTGGCCTTTTATCGCCAAGCCGAAGCGGCGCGTTCCAGATTATTGGAGCGCGAGGGAGCCATGCGCCTGGCGTATCTGCGCGTTGAGTTCGACACCCAAATCAAGGAGCAGGAACTCGCCCTGCTACGCGAGCAGAACCGGGTGATGCAACTGGAAGAGGCGGCGCGCAGCCAGCAGGCGCTTGTTTTCATGGGCGGTACCGCCAGCATGGGAATCATTGGCCTGCTGCTGTTGCTGCTCCTGTTTCGCTCCCAGTCCGAGAGACGCCGGTTTAGAAAATTGTCGGAATATGACGGCCTGACTGGCCTGTACAACCACACCCGGTTCTTCAGTGTGGCCAACGCCGCTTTCGATGAGTGTCTCAAGCATGGTCGCGCATACACCCTGATCACCGCCGATATCGATTTTTTCAAACAGATCAACGACAA
>JBGTLI010000145.1:0-2576 GCA_041744195.1 Wenzhouxiangella sp.
CAGTGTTGTGGCCAGATCGGCCCGGTTGAACGACCAGGCCCGGTTGGTCAGGCGGATCTCATCGCCGTGAACCGGGCAGGCGACGGCAAAGACGGCGCGGTCAGGACGCTGTTTGACCTGCTGCAGGTAGTGGCTGGCGGCTTGCTGAAGACTGGCAAACCGGTCCGTCGCCAGCGTCAACTGCGAGCGCAGCACGGGTCGGTCGGGCCCCAGGCTGGCCAGGGCGAAGCGGGCGTTGGTGCCGCCGATATCGGCAACCAGGATGGTTTCAGGCGTGCTCAAGTGGGACGGTCTCCGGCAGGGCCTGGATGAACAATGTACACGCGCCGCGCTCGGCGCTGTCGACCCATCGCCGCATATTGCCAAACATCTCGCGCCCGCAACCGTGTTGATCGTCCTCGATGCCTGCCGTGAATGCTGATTGACGCCCGAGTACGGCATCGGCCACGGAAATTTCGCCTTGTTCAGCGTCGATGGTCACCGTGTCGCCATCGGCAATCCGTCCGATCGGACCGCCATCGGCGGCTTCCGGCACCACGTGAATGGCGGCCAGCACGGTGCCCGAGGCGCCGGACATGCGCCCGTCGGTCAGCAGTGCGACGCGCTGGCCGCGATCCTGCAGCACCTGCAGGGTGGGTGTCAGCTTGTGCAGTTCGGGCATGCCGTTGGCGCGCGGCCCCTGGCCCTGGATGACGGCAACAAAATCGCCGGTGAGTGTGCCGGCCTGGAAAGCTGCCAGCAGTTCGTCCTGAGAATCGAACACCCGGGCGGGCGCTTCGATGCGGTGATATTCGGGGGCGACTGCCGATACCTTGACGATGCCGCGCCCGAGATTGCCGGCCAGCAATCTGAGGCCGCCGTCGGCTGCAAATGGACGAGAGGCCGGGCGCAGAATGGTGTCATCGAGCGACGCGGCCGGCGCCGGGGACCAGCTCAGGCGGTTTTCTTCGAGTACCGGTTCGCACGCCTGGGCGTGCAGGTCGCCGCCGCTGACGCACTGGATGTCCGGGTGCAGCAGGCCAGCATCGAGCAGTTCGCGAATCACCAGGCCGAGGCCGCCGGCGGCATGGAAATGATTGACGTCGCCCTGGCCGTTGGGATAGATGCGTGCCAGTAATGGTGTCGCTCTGGACAGCTTATCGAGGTCATCCCAGTCGATTAGAATTCCGGCGGCCCGGGCAATGGCAACCAGGTGAATGGCGTGGTTGGTCGAGCCACCGGTGGCGGCCAGGCCGACCATGGCATTGACCAGGGCCTTTTCGTCCACCACCCGGCCGATTGGCGTGTATTGGTCATTGCGACTTGTGATATCGCAGACCCGCTCCGTCGCCGCCATGGTCAGGGCGTCGCGCAGCGGCGTGCCGGGATTGATGAAGGCAGCGCCGGGCAGGTGCAGGCCCATGACTTCCATCAGCATCTGGTTGGAATTGGCCGTGCCGTAAAAGGTGCAGGTGCCAGGGCCATGATATGACTGGGCTTCAGCCTCAAGCAGTTCTTCACGGCCGACCTTGTTTTCAGCGTACAGCTTGCGAATGCGCGCTTTTTCGCTGTTGGGCAGGCCCGACGGCATCGGTCCTGCCGGAATCATCACCACCGGCAGATGGCCGAACGACAGCGCGCCGATCAGCAGACCGGGAACGATCTTGTCGCAAACCCCCAGCATGACGGCGCCATCAAACGTGTTGTGCGACAGGGCAATAGCCGTGGCCTGGGCAATCACGTCGCGCGAGAACAGCGACAGTTCCATGCCTGGCTGGCCCTGGGTCACGCCGTCACACATGGCGGGCACCCCGCCGGCGAACTGGGCGCTGCAATTTTTCGCTCGCGCGGCCAGCTTGATCAGCCCCGGATATTTGTCGAAGGGCTGGTGGGCCGAGAGCATGTCGTTGTAGGCTGACACGATAGCGATGTTGGGGCAGCCAAGCTGGCGCAGTTTCGGTTTGTCATCGCCAGCGGCGGCAAAGGCGTGGGCCAGGTTGCCACAACTGATGCGGCTGCGCGCCGTGCCCTGCTCGCGGGCCGCGTCCATGCGTGCCAGATAGGAGCTACGCGATTTGCGGCTGCGGTTGATAATGCGGTCGGTCACCTGCTGGATTGTGGCGTTAATGGTCATTGTCTATGGGCTCCAGTGGATTTCGAGTCGGCTGCCAGCGTGGGCAAGCAGGGCGGCGATGGGCAGGCGGCTTATATCGACCTCCTTTCTGGCCGCCAAGTAGGCCGCCGGTTGAGCCACCGATCGAGCCGCCAATTCCAGCACGTCCAGCTTGGCCTGACCGGTGATAGCCAGCATCAGCTTGTCGGTGCGCAGCAGGCGCGCCAGACTGAGGCTGACGCGCGGGTAGGGCGCCTCAGGTGGCAGAGGATCGGGCGTGACCAGCAGGACGTCTTCGGTGCTGTCGGGCGCCAGACCCACGGCCGGAGATACGGCATTGGGGAACAGCGAGGCGAAATGGCCGTCGCCGCCCATGCCCAGCAGGACCGCACTGAACGGTTTCATCAATTGATCCAAACTGGCGCGGGCCTGCTCCAAATTCGGTTCCGGACCGGCCTGGGCCGGCACCAGGGGCAGCAGTTCC
>JBGTLI010000146.1:0-2934 GCA_041744195.1 Wenzhouxiangella sp.
AGGGGCGGGTGGAAGATCATGCCCGGATCCTGCAGCAGAGGATTGAGATCGCGTCCATCGATCGGGCCGGGGAGGATGCGGTCAAACGGATTGGAGGTCAGCAGGGTAAACAGCAAGAAGCCGATTGATACCATTCCCATCACCGCCAGCACTCGGGTCAGATAGACCCGCGGCATGGTGCGGGAAAAGGCCGCCACGGCCAGCATCCAGCCGGCCAGCATCAGGATCCAGAGCAGAAGCGAGCCTTCGTGGCCACCCCAGACGGCTGCCAGCCGATAGTGCCACGGCAGCAGCAAGTTGGAGTTCATGGCCACGTAGGTGACCGTGAAGTCGTGATTCAGGAATGCCATGCTCAGGGCCGCGTAGGCACAGGCGGCAAAGACAAAGTGGCCGATCACCAGCGACGGCGCCAGACGCATCAGGGCCTGGTTGCCGCGCTGGGCGCCGATCAGCGGCAGGGTGGCCAGCAGAACGGCCAGAATCAGCGCCAGGATCAGTGAAACTTGTCCGAATTCAGCAATCATGCAACTAGTTGTCCTTGGTCATCTTCGCTGGCAGTAAAACGCCAGTAGCTAGCTATCAGGTGCCGGCGTCGGCCGGATGGCCGGCTTTTTCCAATGCGCGCATCACTTCCGGCGGCATATAGGTTTCATCATGACGGGCCAATACTTCATTGGCCTGAAACATGCCGTCGGCATCAAAGCGCCCATGAGCGATCACGCCCTGGCCTTCGCGAAACAGATCCGGCAGGATGCCGTTGAAGGTCACCGGCACATCGTAGTTGCCGTCGGTCACCTTGAAGCTGACCGCCAGGCTGTTCGGATCGCGCTGTAGGGTGCCAGCCGAGACCAGTCCGCCCAACCTGATCTGACGGTCGGCGGGAAATGCCTGTGCATGCACATCGGTCGGGCTAACGAAGAACAGCATATTGTCCTGCAATGAGGTGAAGGCGATCGTTGCCGCGGCGCTGACGCCGAGAACAATCAGGCCGACAACAGCGAGTCGTTTCTTACGGGTGGGGGTCATTGTATTCTCCTTCGCGCAAGGCCATTTCCTCGCGCAGTTCGGCGACAATGCGCCGGCGCCTGGCGATCGGCTGAATGACTTGCCA
The DNA here is from genome assembly GCA_041744195.1 of Wenzhouxiangella sp. Lineage (GTDB taxonomy): Bacteria > Pseudomonadota > Gammaproteobacteria > Xanthomonadales > Wenzhouxiangellaceae > Wenzhouxiangella. Next base: position 1,112 of record JBGTLI010000146.1, read on the forward strand.
GGCAATCACGATGGCAAAAATGCCGTAGCTCGACCAGACATAAAAAGCATAATCCAGTTCCGGAATCATGTGAAATCTCCTACCTGACCACGCACCCAGCCCTTGCGCCGGTCCTGTTCCAGCAACTCGTTGCCTGAACGGTCCAGCAGCACGGCGGCAAACATGAACTTTACCGCGATTGTCATCCAGACCAGCGGTGGCAGCATGGACGGGTGCATGCTGGATTCGCCGAAGAAGCGAATCGTCGCGCCCTGGTGCAGCGTCGTCCACCATTCAACCGAAAAATGGATGATGGGAATGTTGACCAGTCCAACAAGAACCAGTATGCAGGCGATTCGGGCGCCCTTGCGTCGATCTTCGAAGGCCGCGTACAGACCCATAATACCGAGATAAATGAACAGCAGGACCAGCATCGACGTCAGGCGTGCATCCCAGGCCCACCAGGTACCCCACATGGGTCGGCCCCAGAGCGAGCCGGTGGCCAGGCAAATCAGGGTGAAGGCGGCGCCAACCGGGGCACACATCATGGCCATGATCTCGGTGGTGCGAATGCGCCAGACCAGGGCGATGAAGGCCAGGATGGCCATGACAACGTATCCTGCCATGGCTTGCCAGGCCGCCGGGACATGAATGAACAGAATCCGGTAGCTGTCGCCCTGCTGGTAATCCGGTGGGACGACGTAGAGTGCGTAATACAGGCCGATGACCGCGCATAGACCAAAGCTCGCCCAGAGCCACGGGCTCAGGTTGCGACACAGTCGGTAAAAGGTGGGCGGCGAGCCGAGACGGTGAAAGCCGACCTTGATTGTTTTCCAGATCATTCGATGTTCAGCCTCAATGCGGCGGTTACGGCCAGCGGCACCAGGGTCAGCGCCAGGATCAGCAGCGCGGCCAGCAGACCCAGGTGCGCGCGCGCGGACAGGCCATCGGCCGCAGCCGACACCGCGCCGGTGGCAAAGATCAGCACGGGAACCACCATTGGGAATACGAGTATGGACAGCAGCACGCTGCCACGGTTCGTTCCCAGCGTCAATGCGGCGGCAAGGCCGCCAACCAATGACAGTATGGGGGTACCGAGCAGCAGGCTCAACAACAACACGTTGAACGCTTCGGCGGGAAGGTAGAGCATCTGGGCGGCCAGTGGTGCGAAAAGGATAACCGGAAGGCCGGTAATGAGCCAGTGGGAAAATAGCCGCACCAGGACCAGACCGGTGACTGGCAGATGGCCCAGCCACCATTGCTCCAGGGTGCCGTCATCCAGGTCGGGCCGGAACAGGTTTTCAAGCGCCAGCAGGCTGGCCAGTAGGGCGGCGACCCAGATCATGCCGGGGGCAATCGTCGCCAGCAGGTTGGGGCCGGGGCCGACACCGAGTGGAACGAGAATCAGAACGGCAAACAGGAATATCAGCGGCATCATGGACTCGCCGCCATGACGAAGCGCCAGGCGCAGATCCCGAAACAGAAGTGCTGTCAGCGCACCCGTCATGACCGGGTCGTCATGGGTGAGGCGGGCATGGTCAGGTTGGTCGAAGGCGCGCTCAATGCCGGCATGCGTTGATGGGTGGACAGGGCGACAGCGCCGCCGTTCGCCAGATGCTCATCAAGCAGTCGATCGACCAGTTCGGCGCCGGCCGTGTCCAGGCTGGCGTAGGGTTCGTCCAGTAACCAGATTGGCCGCGGCGCAACAAGCAGACCGGCCAATCCCAGGCGACGCTTCTGTCCCGCCGACAAGGCTCGGGCCGGTCGAAGTCCGAGCCCGGCCAGGCCGGTGCGTGCCAGCGCCTGGTTGGGCGCGATGCCCGCGCTGCCATGAAAGTGGCTCA
>JBGTLI010000147.1:0-7757 GCA_041744195.1 Wenzhouxiangella sp.
CGGCTGGAAATGTCGTATACCGGCATTACCGCGCCGATCAACGGCGTGGTCTCCCAGCGCATGATCAAGGTCGGCAACATGGTCAACACCACCGAACCTGCGTTCGTGGTGACCGCCATGGACCCGATTCTCGCCACCCTGCATGTTCCCGAGCGCGAGCTGGCGCGACTGCGCCCCGGCCAGCCGGCCCTGTTGCGGGCTGATGCCATGCCGGGCGAGCAGTTTGTCGGCAGTGTGGCCCGGATCAGCCCGGTGATCGACGCCTCCTCCGGTACGTTCCGGGTGACGGTCGAGCTCCGGGACAGCTCGGGCCGCCTGCGGCCCGGCATGTTCGGGCGCTTCAGCATTGTCCATGACAGCCGCGAGCAGGCCGTGCTCATCCCGGTCGATGCGGTGATGAACGAAGATGGCCGCCAGTCGGTGTTTGTGATCAACAGCCATGAAGCCCAGCGCCGCACGGTGCAGGTCGGCTATCGCAACAATGGCGACTACGAGATTGTCGCCGGCCTGGAGCCGGGCGAGCGCGTGGTGGTGACCGGCCAGGCCAGCCTCAGAAGCGGGGCCGAGGTGCTGGTGCTCGGCGATGAGAACGACGATGCGACTCACGACGACCTGATGATGGCCTCTGCATCTGGTGACGGCGAACTGGAGCTCGAACCTGAACAGGACACGGCCGACGATGCTGAAGACGTCGCCGAGGACGCTGATACAAACCGCGAGCAAGACGAACTCGGCGAGGCTGACGACGCATGAAGCTGATACGCCTGGCGACCCGTCGGCGGGTAACCATCGCCATGTTCACCCTGGCCGTGCTGCTGTTCGGGCTGGTCTCGCTGTCGCGGCTGGACATCAGCCTGCTGCCCGACCTGTCCTATCCCACTCTGACTGTGCGTACCGATTTCACTGGCGCAGCACCCGCTGAAATCGAAAACCTGATCACCCGCCCGATCGAAGAGTCGGTCGGCGTGGTGCGCGGGGTGCGGCTGGTGCGCTCGACCTCACGCCCGGGCCAATCCGACGTGACCCTGGAATTTGCCTGGGGCTCGAACATGGATCATGCCGCCCTTGATGTGCGCGAGCGCCTGGAAATGCTCAACCTGCCGCTGCAGGCCGACCGCCCCTTGTTGTTGCGCTTCGATCCGTCAACCGAGCCGGTGATGCGCTACGCCCTGGCGCGCAACGCAACGGCTGAAGTTGCCGATGAGGGCCGGATGCTGCCGCAACCCGGCACAACCGACGCCACGGTCGACTTGCGTCTGCTGCGCCGTTATGCCGATGAGCAGCTCAAGAAAGATATGGAGTCGATCATCGGCGTGGCCGCCATCACCGTCTCGGGCGGCCTGGAAGACGAGATCCAGGTGCTCCTCGACCAGTACCGCGTGGCCCAATTGGGCCTGAGTGCCGAAGCAGTCGCTCAACGCCTGCGGGCCGAAAACATCAATCTGTCTGGCGGCCGCCTGGAAGAGGGCACGCGCCAGTTCCTGGTCCGGACGATCAACGAGTTCGAATCGGTTGATCAGATCGCCGGCGTCATCATCACCACGCTTGACGGCCGCCCGGTGTACCTGCGCGATATCGCCGAGGTGCGGGAAGGCTGGCGCGAGCGCGAGGCCATCACGCGGGTCAATGGCGAGGAAATGGTCGAGCTGGCGATCTACCGCGAGGGCGATGCCAACGTGGTTGGTGTCGCCCGGGCAGTCGAGCGCCGTCTGGCCCGGCTCGGCGCCGAAATGCCAAAAGATCTGGCCCTGACCCGGGTCTACGATCAATCCGTGTTCATCAGAAACGCGATCATCCAGGTCGTCCAGGCGGCCCTGCTCGGTGGTCTGCTGGCCATCGGTGTGCTCTACCTGTTCCTGAGGAACGCCCGCGCGACTCTGGTCGTTGGCGTCGCCATTCCGGTTTCGGTGATTGCCACCTTCGCCGCCATGTACGGCGGCGGACTGACCCTGAACATCATGTCGCTGGGCGGCATTGCGCTGGCCATCGGGTTGTTGGTCGACAACGCGATCGTGGTGCTGGAAAACATCGCCGCCAAGCGTGAGCAGGGCGCCTCGCTGATCGATGCGGCGCGAGAGGGCGCAGGTGAGGTTTCCGGTGCCGTCGTTGCCGCCACCCTGACCACGATCGCCGTGTTCCTGCCGCTGGTGTTTGTCGACGGCATTGCCGGGCAACTGTTTCGCGACCAGGCCCTAACCGTAACCTTCGCATTGCTGGTTTCGCTGGCCGTGGCGCTGACCCTGATTCCCATGCTGGCCTCGCTGGGCGAAAAGCCGCGCGCCCGCGCCAGCGGCGATTTGCCGGCCGGCAGTCAGGCCAGGGATGAGTCACCCAAGGGGTTCTTTGCCACTGTGCGATGGGTGCTGTACTTCGTTATAACCGCGGTCGCCACTTTCCTGACCCGGATCTTCGGCGGCAGCGCCCGCCTGATCGGACGCGGCCTGCATCAGCTCTTTCGTCCGCTGGTCGCCGGCTTCAACCGCCTCTATGACGCTCTGGCGAACCGCTACCCCGCATTGCTGAGGCGGGCGCTGGATCGGCGCGGGGTGACGGTACTTGTCGCCCTGGCTCTGTTCGCCCTGGCCTTGGCTATGATTCCGCGCCTTGGCATGGAACTGGTGCCGACCATGGCCCAGGGCGAGTTCCAGGTCGAGGTCAAACTGGCGCCGGGCACGCCGCTGGCGCGGACCGACCAGGTCATTGCCAGACTTGATGAGGTGGCCCGTGCCCAGCCGGGTGTCGAGCGCACTGACGCGGTCGCCGGAACGGGCAGCCGCATGGACACCAATCCGGAAGAAGCCGGTGAGCATTCCGGCACGCTCAACGTGGTGTTGAACGATGGCGCCGACGAGGAAAAAGTGATTGCTGCCTTGCGTGATCATCTGGCCACGCTGGCCGGCGTCAACTACACCATCGGCCGGCCGGAGCTGTTCACCTTCGCGCCGCCACTGGAGATCGAGGTGGCCGGCTACGATCTGAATGAACTGCAGCGTGTGTCCGACCGAATTGCCGCCGCCATGGCTGATTCGGACCGGTTCGCCGATATCCAGACAACCATGGAGCAGGGCCATCCGGAAATTCGCATCCGCTTTGATCACGAGCGCGCCGCCCGCCTGGGTCTGCGCACCGACCAGATCGCTGATACCGTGGTGCGCCAGGTGCGCGGCGAAGTCGCCACCCGATACACCCTGCGCGAGCGCCGCATCGATGTGCTGGTTCGCGCGCAGGAAGACCAGCGCGAGTCGCTGGAGCGCCTGTCGGCCCTGGTCATTAACCCCGGCGCCGAGCGTCCGGTCACCCTGGCAGCGGTGGCCGATCTGGAGATTGCCATTGGCCCGAGTGAAATTCGACGCATTGCCCAACAGCGGGTGGCCGTCATTTCGGCAACGCCGGGCTTCGGTGATCTGGGCCACGCCGCCGAGGAGGCCCGGCAGTTGATCGCCCAGGTGCCGCTGAGCGCCGGAATGAGCGTGCGGGTGGCCGGACAAAGCGATGAAATGCAACGCGCCTTTACCTCACTGCTGTTGGCGCTGGCGCTGGCCGTGTTCCTGGTTTACCTGGTCATGGCTTCGCAGTTCGAGTCATTGCTCCACCCGTTCGTGATCCTGTTGACGATTCCCCTGGCGCTGACCGGCGCCGTATTCGGATTGTGGCTGACCGGCTCCAGCCTCTCGGTGGTGGTCTTCATCGGCCTGATCATGCTCGCCGGCATCGTAGTCAACAACGCCATTGTGCTGGTGACGCGCATCAACCAGTTGCGTGCCGAGGGCATGGAGCGAACCGAGGCGATTATGGCCGGCGCGCGTGCGCGCCTGCGCCCGATCATCATGACCACCCTGACTACGACCCTCGGACTACTGCCGCTGGCACTCGGTATTGGCGATGGTGCGGAGATGCGCGCGCCGATGGCCATTACCGTGATTGGCGGTTTGCTGCTGGCCACGTTGCTGACCCTGGTGGTCATCCCGGTGGTCTACAGTCTGTTGGACCGGCGCCGTACCGAAGCGGACATCCCGGCTGCCGAGCTTGTGGGGGTATCGACATGAGTCTGGCGCGCCTGGCTATCCGTCGCCCGGTGACCACCTGCATGCTGTTTGCCAGCAGCGCGCTGCTGGGGCTGATCGCGCTGAAGTTGCTACCGCTGGAGTTTTTTCCTGATATCGACTTTCCCGGCATGATGGTCCAGATACCCTACCAGGGCAGCTCGCCCGAGGAAGTCGAACGCCTGATCACCCGGCCGGTCGAGGAAGTCCTGGCCACCATGGGTGGTATCCAAAGCATGAACTCCAGTTCTAGCCAGGATCAGGCCAGCATCATCCTGTTTTTCGGCTGGGATTCCGACATGGCTGCACGCGGGGTGGAGGCGCGCGACAAGATCGATGGTATTCGTCATTTGCTGCCGGACGACCTTGAGCGGGTGATGGTGCACAAGTTCACCAACACCGATGCACCGATTCTCGGCCTGCGCATTGGGTCTAGCCAAGACTTGTCGGCTTCCTACGAGTTGCTCGACCGCAGCGTGCGGCGCCGGCTCGAACGGATCGACGGGGTTGCCCGCGTGTCCCTGGACGGCGTCGATCCGCGTCAGGTTCGCATCCTGCTGCACGCCGATCGCATCGGTGCCCATCAGATCGATTTGAACGACTTGCGCGAGCGCCTGCGGCGGGCCAATTTTTCCGTGTCTGCCGGCACCATCACGGATGCGGCTGCCGGCACGCGCATTCGGGTCTCCCCAATCGGTGAGTTTCGCAGCCTGGATGATATCCGCCGCTTACCGGTCGACAGTCGTGGACTGACGCTGGACGATATCGCCGATGTGGTTCTTGAAGCGCCACCGCAACGCTATGGTCGTTTGCTTGACGGCAATTTCGCAATCGGTATCGACATCTTTTCCGAGTCGGGTGCGAATCTGGTGGAAGTCAGCCGGGCGGTGCTGGCCGAGATTGACGTGATCAACCAGCTGCCGGAGATGGCCGGAATTGATTTGTTTGTGTTGTTCAGTCAGGCCGACGGCGTGACTGCCTCGCTCAAAGACCTGGCCATGGCCGGCATTCTTGGCGCGCTGATGTCGATGGTGGTGCTGTTCATCTTCCTGCGCCAGTGGGCGACCACCCTGATCGTCATGCTGTCGATACCGGCCGCCCTGCTGATCACCCTGGGTGCGATGTACTTCCTCGGCCTGACCCTCAATATCCTGACCATGATGGGGCTGATGCTGGCCATCGGCATGCTGGTCGACAACGCCGTGGTGGTGACCGAAAGCATCTACCGCAAGCGCCAGCAGTTTCCCGACCAGCCCGGCCGCGCGACCCTGCTGGGCGTGCGGGAAGTCGCCATGGCGATCAGCGCCGGCACCCTGACCACCATCATTGTGTTCCTGCCCAATATCTTCGGCGCCCAGAATCAGGTCACCATGTTCCTGTCACACGTGGCCTACACCATCACTGTGGCCCTGCTGGCATCACTCATCATTGCCCAGACCATCATTCCACTGCTGACCCTCAAAGTCAGCGCGCCGCGGCCGCCCAAGGCAGGCGGCTGGTTAACCAGCCTGACCAATGGCTACGCCACCCTGCTGGATGCCAGCCTTCGCCGACGCTGGACGGCGGCCCTGGTTATCTTTGTGGTCTTGCTCAGCGCCATGGTGCCCATCAGCCAGGTCCAGCCGGACATGTTTGAAGACACCGAAAGCGATCGTCTGATGCTGCACTACAACGTCAGCGGCTCCTATACCCTGGATAAAGTGCGCGAAGCCGTGGATCTCATTGAAGCCCACCTGACGGCAAAGAAGGAACAATTGGAATTCTCATCGCTCTACAGTTTCTACAACGACGGTCGGGCCGAAACCACGCTGATTCTCAAGCCAGGGCGCCGCCAAGCCAACGAACAGATTCGCCAGCTGGCGCGTGAAGACCTGCCGCCCATCGCCATCGGCCGTCCGACGTTCGACTCACAACGTGGTGGCGGCACCGAATCCTTGGGTTTGCGCCTGCATGGTGAATCCAGCGAGCGCCTGTTTGAGCTTGGCGACGAGGTGGTGCGCCTGTTATCCACCGTTGATGGACTGGTCGATGTGCGCTCCGATGCCAGTTCGGGTGCCGAGGAGGTGCGGGTGCGCGTCGACCGCGACCGCGCCCTGCGCCACGGGCTATCCACAGCCGAAGTGGCCCAGGCCATCAGCGTTGCAATGCGCGGCGAATCCCTCAATGAGTTCCGCGGGTCGGAAGGTGAATTGACCATGCGTCTTGAATTTCATGGCGCCGATCGCCAAAGTGCGGCTCAATTGGCCAACCTGCCACTGGTGGGACGAAACGGCGAGCGAGTCAGCCTGTCCACTTTGGCCGATTTCCAGACCGCTTCCGGCCCGTCGACCATCCAGCGATTTGACCGGCGCACCAGTCTCAGCGTGAACGCCAATCTGGGTGATGCCACCATTGGTGATGCGCGCGCTGGCATGCGCGCAATGATGGACCAAATCACCCTGCCGCCGGGCTATTCATGGAGCTTCGGCGAGGCATTCCAGCAGGAAGACGAGGCCATGCAGCAGATGGTGTTCAACATGTTGCTGGCAGTCGCCCTGATCTTCATCGTCATGGCCGCCCTGTTCGAATCCACCCTGTTCCCGGCCTCAATCATTACCTCGATCGTGTTTTCCTTCATCGGCGTGTACTGGTTCTTCTTCATCACCGGCACTTCCATGTCGATCATGGCCTTGATCGGCATGCTGGTGCTGATGGGCATCGTGGTCAACAACGGCATCGTGCTGATCGATCACGTCAACAACCTGCGCCGCCAGGGCATGGCCCGCGACGCCGCCGTCATCCAGGCCGGCCGCGATCGATTACGCCCCATCCTCATGACCGCCGCCACCACCATCCTCGCCATGATCCCCCTGGCCGTCGGCCAGACCAAAATCGGCGGCGGTGGCCCCCCGTACTTCCCCATGGCCCGCGCCATCATCGGCGGCCTCGCCTTTTCCACCGTCATCAGCCTGATCGTCGTGCCCTTCGTCTACGTCCTGCTCGACAGCTTGCGCCAGTGGACAGGCGAGGTTCGCCGCGGGGCGAAGGAAAGGGGAAGGCGAGGGGTCAAAGTTTAAGGGTTCAGGGTTCCAATTTGTGACCACTGACCACTGACCACCGACCACCGCCGCACAGACGCACAGCCGCACAGACCAGACCCCCTACCGCAGTGCACCACTGATGCGCTGTCTGGCATCCTCCAGGTGAATGCGCGTCATTCGGTCGGCGATGCCGTTGTCCAGCGCCGTGTCGATCTCCTCGGCAAGCAGTTGCAGTTGATCGCGTACCAGCGGCCGGATGTCGGACTGGGCAATGTGCAGGTCGGCGTTGAACGGCGGATCGTCGTTGGTGCCGACCCGCAGGTTGCCCGAGGCCGGCGGCTGCCAGTGTTCCGATTCGGCCTCGTGCAGCAGGTAATGGGCCTGATCGAGCCAGGCGCGCTGCATGTTGCGCCGCCAGGTGTCGATGGACTCGCCTTCGCGCACTTCGCGCCAGACCATGGCGCGGGCATCGTCGAGCATGTCGGCCGGACGGTAGGTGTCATCGCCCAGGAATGCCTCGTGCTCGATCATGCGCGCCAGCCGGGCGTGGTTGAGCAGGCGTTGCACGGCCAGTTCCTGGTAGGCGCGGATACGTTCGACGGCGCCGGCGTGCTCAAGCCTTCTGAGCATGTCCATATCCAGCGCCCAGTCGGGCGTGCTCAGCACGTGCTCGTCGATGAAGGCCATGGCACGG
>JBGTLI010000148.1:0-7517 GCA_041744195.1 Wenzhouxiangella sp.
GAGATGATCGCCGAGGTCAAGTACTACTCGTTACAGTTCTACAATACAATCCGTACGCACGGGACGCTGGGGATGAAAACCCCAGTTTCCTTTGGAATAGAAGCATGAAATCCCGTGTCTACTTAAGCGGGGTCAGTCCAATTTTCCGTCTTCCGTCTTCCGTCTTCCGTCTTCCGTCTTCCGTCTTCCGTCTTCCGTCTTCCGTCTACTGACTCCCGACCACTGACTCCCGACCACCGTCCACCGACACCCGGCGGCTGGCATCCGGGAGGTCTTCGATGTGGATGCTTGTTGTGGCCTGTGGTAGCCAGCCTTTGCCTTTTTCGGGCCATTCGACTAACAGCAGGGTCGGGCCGTCGAACAGGTCTTCGAGGCCGAGGTAGGTGATTTCCTCGCCGTGGCTCAATCGGTAAAGATCCAGGTGATGGACGTTCAGGCCGACGAGTTCGTAGCTTTCGATCAGGCCGTAGCTTGGGCTCTTGACCCGGCCCTCAAAGCCTAGCGCTCTCAAAATCCCGCGCACCAGGGTCGTCTTGCCGACACCGAGGTCGCCGGACAGGTACACCACGCCGCCCTGGCTGAAACGCTCGGCCAATGGCTTTCCGAAGGCGATCATGTCGGCCTCGGTTTCAAGCAATAAGACTTCACTCATAGGGGCAACACGCGCTCAAGCGATTCAATCAGGTCACTGGCAAGGATCTGTCGTCGTCCCTGGGCGGCGTGTTCGCCTGCCAGGGCATGAACAAGCACGCCACAGCAGGTAGCGGAATAATCATCCAAGCCCTGTCCAAGCAGGCTGGCAATGATACCCGTCAATGCATCACCCATGCCGGCCGTGGCCATGGCCGGCGTACCGTAGGGGCATACCGCGACCTCGCCACCCGGTGATGCAATGAGGCTGCCATGACCCTTCAGCACCACCACGGCCCGAAATCGGGCGGCCAATTCGCGCACCGCGGCGAATCGATCCTGCTGCACCTCGGCCGTGCTGACGCCAAGCAGCCGGGATGCCTCACCGGGATGTGGTGTCAGAATCCATCGCTCGCGCGAGCGCGGCTTATCGGCCAGCAGGTTCAGCCCGTCGGCGTCAAGCACCAGCGGCTTGTCACTGTTCATGACCCGATGCCAGAGCGCGCGTGACCAGTCCGACTGACCCAGCCCCGGACCCAGTGCGAGAACATCGGCTCGGGCGGCCAATTTGTCGAAACCAGCCAGATCTTCCACCCCATGGCTCATCAGCTCGGGTTGCACGCTCAAGGCATGAATAGCGTGAGCGGCGCGGGTTGCCAGGCTGACCAGACCGCTACCGGCACGCAATGATGCCATCCCGGCCAACAACGCTGCCCCGGCCATGCCCTTATCGCCGCCGACCACCAGTACATGACCCAGGCTGCCCTTGTGCATATCGGCCCGGCGCGGCGGCAGCCAGGTTCCTAGATCATCTGGGGCCAGCAACTCCGCATTGGCAGGGACTATCTCGTAAATCTCAGTCGGCACCTGCAGATCGTCAAACACGAGATTACCGCACCAGTTGCCCGCCTGGCCGGTAAATAGTCCTCGCTTCTGACCGACAAAGGTCACCGTTGTATCGGCGCGCACACAAGGCCCGGTGGGTGTGCCGGTATCCGCATTCAGACCCGACGGCACATCCACGGCGATCACCGGATGTCCGGACGAGTTGATCTGTTCGATCAGGCGGGCGTAATCACCTTCCGCCGGGCGATCCAGCCCGGTGCCCAAAAGGGCATCAACCACGACATCACCGCGCAGGCGCTCGAGCGGTGGTTCCGTCCCGCCGCCGAAGAGCAGCCAGTCATTGGCAGCGCGAGCGGCATCGTCGGCAAGTTCGTCCGGGCGTTTCAGCGCAATTAGCTGCACGTTGTAACCCGCCTCGCCTGCCAGCCTGGCGACAACGTAGCCATCACCACCGTTGTTGCCACCGCCGCAGCAGATGGTCAGCGCCCGGGCTTCCGGCCAGCGCGTCTGCAGCGCTTGAAAGACGCAATGGCCGGCGCGGTTCATCAGCGCATAGCCATCGATGCCGTAAGTCTCGATGGCCTGACGATCGAGCTCACGCACGCCCGCAGCCCGATATAATTGGCGGTAATGTCTCATCCCTCCGATTATAGGCACGAAGGTCAGGACGATTGGCGTGACGATGGTCATAACAATCGTCCGCGCGAACAGCTTGACCCCGTGCGCCTGGCCGTCCAGATCAAACAGTGGGGACGCGAGCTGGGCTTCGAGCAGGTCGGCATCGCCGATACCGATCTTGGTGATTATGAAAAGCGCCTCGATGCGTGGCTGGCCGAAGGTCACCAGGGCGAAATGGCATGGATGGGCGCCCACGGCCGAAAGCGCAGTCGCCCGGAATTACTGCACGAAGGAACCCGATCCGTGATCGTCGTGCGCCTGGACTACCTGCCGGCCGATGCCACCCCGGTCGAAACCTTGCTGGAACTGCCCGAAAAGGCCTGCATCTCACGCTACGCGGTCGGTCGCGATTACCATAAGGTTTTAAGAAGTCGTCTCAAACATCTCACACAACGCATTGAAACTGAAACAGGTCCCTTTGGAAATCGAGTTTTTACCGACTCGGCGCCCGTAATGGAGAAACCGTTGGCCGAGAAGGCCGGTCTGGGGTGGATCGGCAAGCACACCAACCTGCTCAATCGCCATGCTGGCTCATGGTTTTTCCTCGGCGAGATCTATACCGACCTCAATTTGCCGGCTGATCAGCCGGTCCGCGATCACTGCGGGTCCTGCCGGCGCTGCATTGATGTCTGCCCGACCCAGGCAATTATTGGGCCTTACAAACTGGATGCTCGACGCTGTATCTCCTACCTGACCATCGAGCTAAAAGGCGCCATTCCCGAAGAATTCCGCAAGCCCATGGGCAACCGGATCTATGGCTGCGATGATTGCCAGATGGTCTGCCCCTGGAATCGTTACGCACAGTTTTCGCAGGTCGACGATTTCACCCCGCGCCAGGATCTGGACGCAGCCGACCTGGTCGATCTATTCGCCTGGGATGAGGCGACCTTCCTGGCCAGAACCGAAGGTACCGCCATCCGCCGCATCGGCCACGAGCGCTGGTTGAGAAATATCGCTGTCGGGCTGGGTAACGCTCCAACTACCCCCGCCGTGACCGATGCCCTGAAGTCTCGCCTCGACCACGCCTCTGAAATTGTCCGGGAACACGTTGCCTGGGCCTTCGCCGAGCATGGCTGACTGGGGGGCAAGGCTCAAGGCTCAAGGCTCAAGACTCAAGGCTCAAGGCTCAAGGCGCAAGGTTCACGCGGAGCGGTCGAACCTGGCTCCACTGTCACGGATCAAACAATTAAAAATCTCGCGCGCAGAGGCGCAGAGGAGGAAAGAATTCTTTGCATTTTTTCTTTGCGTCCCTGCGTCTCAGCGCGCCAAGGCTTTTTTGTTTTCTGACCTCCGGTCAGAGCTGGCTTGATTGTCCCTTGCGCCTTGCGCCTTGCGCCTTGAGCCTTGAGCCTCTTTGACTGGTACAATGTCCGGTTTTCCGGATGACCTCCTCGAGGAGAACCCCATGTCCATCATCAACAAGCTCAATGCCCTCCGCCAGACTGGCGGCAAACCGCTGACCACGGGTCTTTCAGACGACTGCATCAGCCGTTTCGCCGAACAGGATCCGCGCCTGGAGCAAGCGGTTGATGACGCGCTGGGCGTGCTGGAATGCTGGAAGTCGGCCTACCCTGAACTGGTCGCCTCAGACGAGGCCGATCAGAAAGACGCGCTTCAGTCACGGTACGTCAATTTCTATGCCGACGATGCGGTTAATCCTTTCGTGGCGTTGGCCGCCCGGGGGCCGTGGATGATTACCGTCAAGGGCGCGGTCGTTCACGATTCCGGCGGCTACGGCATGCTCGGCTTTGGCCATGCCCCCGATAACATCATCCAGGCCATGAGCCAGCCTCATGTCATGGCCAACGTGATGACGCCCAGCTTTTCTCATCTGCGCTTTGCCGACACCCTGCGGGCCGAGATCGGTCACCGTCGTAAAGACGGCTGCCCCTTCCACCGCTTCCTGTGCATGAACTCAGGCTCAGAATCAGTGACCGTTGCCGGTCGCATCGCCGACATCAACGCCAAATTGATGACCGACCCCGGCGCACCGAAGGCCGGCTGGAAGATTCAGCGCCTGTCCCTGACCGGCGGCTTCCACGGCCGTACCGACCGCCCCGCGCGCTATTCCGATTCGACCCGCAAGACCTATGTCAAGCACCTGGCCTCGTTCCGCGATGACGATACCTTGCTCACCGTCGAGCCCAATAACATCGACCAGTTGCGCCAGGTCTTCAAGTGGGCCAACGACAACCGGGTTTTCATCGAAGCCATGTTCATGGAACCGGTCATGGGCGAAGGTAATCCGGGTGCCGCCATCACGCCAGCTTTCTACACGGCAGCCCGTGAACTGACCAGGGAACACGGCACCCTGCTGCTGATGGACTCCATCCAGGCTGGCCTTCGCACCCAGGGCGTGCTGTCAATCGTCGACTATCCCGGCTTCGAAGGCCTGGATGCGCCGGACATGGAAACCTACTCCAAGGCCCTGAATGGCGGTCAGTATCCGCTGTCGGTTCTGGCGATGAACGAACGCGCCGCCGGGCTCTACAAGAAAGGCGTGTACGGCAACACCATGACCGCCAACCCGCGTGCGCTCGACGTCGGTACGGTCGTGCTGAATTCCGTCACTCCGGAGTTGCGCCGCAATATTGTCGAACGTGGAGAGGAGTTCATCGTGAAATTCAACCAACTGAAAGACGAACTGGACGGTCGCATCACCAAGGTCCAGGGCACCGGCCTGCTGTTTTCAGTCGAACTCGACGGCAGCCGCTACCGGGCATATGGTGAGAACTCGACCGAAGAGTACCTGCGCCTCAACGGCGTCAACGTCATCCACGGGGGCGAAAACTCCCTGCGCTACACCCCGACTTTCGGCATCACCAGCGCCGAAGTCGACCTGATCGTCGAAGCCACTCGCGACGCCTTGCTCAACGGGCCGGCGAAGAGCGCAGAACAGGCGGCTTAGGAGCGGGGAAAAGGTTAAAGGTCAAAGGTGAAAGGTGAAAGGTGAAAGGGAAAGTCGGGAGACAGCCTTTCTCAGGTTTTGAGAATCGTGCATGGTTGAATGAAGTCACTGAACCACGTGACGGACATTTTCCATGCAAAAGCAGATCCAGAATCACCAGGCCCGCCAGCGTCAATCGGGTTTCGACAATGCCAGAAAACGACTCACCCTGATAGGAACCCTGGCCGGCGAACTCCTCGCCCTGGCCAGCATGGCCGCTGCCCTGCTGGCAAGCTTGGCCGCAATGGCCAGCTTGCTGGGCTAAGCGAACAACTCAACTGCCCAATATCTCGACTTCTTCGCCCAGCACGTCTTCGACATAGAGCATCTGGATGGTGACCGCACCGACCACGGCCAGAGGAGTGGCCAGAATGACACCGGGAATGCCGGCGACAACGCCGCCGGCCAGTTGGATGATGACCGTGTAGGCCGGGGAGACATGGACAGCCTTTTCGGTCGCCATGGGATAGATCAAGCTACTTTCGGCAGTCTCTACCACGAAATACAGGATCGCCACGTAGAGCACCATTACCGGGCCTTCCAGCAGCGCGACCATGAGGGCCGGGATGGCGCCCAAAATAGGACCAATGTAGGGGATAAAGGTCGCCAGACCGGCAATCAGGCCTAGGGTAAAGGCCATCGGCACTCCCAGGATCATCAGGCCGATCCATGCAAACAATCCGACGAACACCATGGAAGCCAGGCGCCCCAGCAGCCAAAAGCGCAGGCTCTTGGCCTGGGCCTCCATCAGCTCCGCGGCCCTTTTGCGGCGGGGCCGGGGCACGAGGATCAGCAGGTTATTCACATAAGACGTCGGGGATAGCGTCAGATAGATGGCGATCAGCACGATCAGTGAAATGCTGGCAATAGCCCCCAGTGTTGTCGAGAAGATTCCCAGGAGTTGGCTCGGTATATCAAAGCCAGTTCCACCGTTGTCGCCATTGCCTGCATCCTCAATCGCTTCCTCGATCCAGGGCATCTGGTCGGCGACATCGCCGAGTCGTTCAAATGCTCGTGGAACCTGGTCAACGAATTTTGGAATCTGTTCGGAAAGCTGAGGCCAGATTACCGCGACGGCCCCGGCCGTCACTACGATGATGAGCAGATAGGTGGCGGCGAGAGACCAACCCGCAGACAGTGGCGTACGGTGTTCGATGATGCAGCGCACGCCGGTAACGGCAACGGCCAGCAACACGGCCGAAAAGATCAGCAGGAGCACATCAATCAGCTTGCCGAGAAAGTAGACCATCAGCCCGGCCAGAATCACCAGCCCGATGGTAATCAGAACACGGGAAACAAATCCCGAAGATTCGCGCACTGCCACGCAACACCTCCAAACCACCAATCGCCATGATCGAGTATAGGAAGCCTGAATGCAGATTGCCACCGCTGAGGATAAACTACCTGCATAAAAACGCACATTCTGCGGCCCCACGTTGAAGCCTCTTCTCGCACCCAAGGTTTCCCCTCCATGAAATGCCCTGTTTGCCTCAACACTGATACCAGCTTCTTCATTCAGGCTGGCGAGCGTGACTACTGGCGCTGCGATTGTTGCCTCGCTACATTTCTGGACCCCGCGCAACACCCGGATCGAGAGTGCGAAAAAGCCGAGTATGATCAGCACCGGAATGATCCAATGAACCCCGGCTACAGGGCTTTTTTGAACCGTCTGGCCAGGCCGTTGCTCAAGCGCCTGCCAGCCGGCGCTACCGGGCTCGACTACGGCTGCGGGCCGGGACCAGCGCTGGCGATGATGCTAAGGGAAGCGGGGCACGAGACGGCAACTTACGATCCAATCTACCAACCGGATACGGAGGTGCTGAAGAGGCGATACGATTTCATCACCGCAACCGAGGTGGTAGAGCATTTTCATTATCCGGCCGAAGAATTCGAACGACTGCACGGGCTATTGCGGCCCGGCGGCTGGTTGGGAATCATGACCCGCTTTCAGACGGACGATGCGCGATTCGCAAACTGGCATTACCGACGCGACCCCACTCATGTGGTTTTTTATCGGGCCTCGACCTTTGCCAGGCTGGCTGATCGATGGGGCTGGCGGGCGGACATACGCCCGCCCGGCATCGTGTTACTGAAGAAGCCGGGATGATTGGCAACCGGCAAGACGGAGGCCCGGTTGAATCTGTCGGAGTTTAGAAACTCGCAACCCGGGCCGTGGCAGTGCGGTTGACCAACAGCTTGCCGCTGGTATAGCAGGCGTTGAGAAAGGCCATCACGTTTTCCGGAAGCTGGCCGGATTCTTCGCGCAGCGCCTCGGCACTGATGGGGCCACGAATCAGAATCTGCGCGAGTTGATGAAGCGCTTCATTTTTCATTGCCTGGGTCGGAACCTGGGTCAGCATGAACTCGATGTCGCCGATCAGGTCGGGATGCAATCTGCCGCGCGATTGAGCCAGAC
>JBGTLI010000149.1:0-1708 GCA_041744195.1 Wenzhouxiangella sp.
CCGTCACCAAGCTGGTAGGCCAGCACCGACACCTGGCGCGAGACACCGACCAGATCACCCAGGGGCGCCATCAGCGGCATGGTCACGAACGCCTGGCCACTGCCCGAGGGAATGAAGAAGTTGAGAATCGACTGAATAATCAACATCCCGACAGCCGACAGCTCCGCCCCGACCAGTGACAACGGCAGCGACAGGTAATGGACGATGGTATGCAGGATCTGACCATCCTCCATGATCAGCGCAATGCCGCGGGCCACACCCACCAGCAAAGCCGTTTCGGTCAGCTCGCGAGCCCCGATGATAAATTTTTCCGCGGTCAGGCTCGGGCCCAGCCGGCCGATGGCTGCGGCAACCAGCCCCAGGATCAGGAACGCCGCACCAAGTTCATTGAGATACCAGCCGCGCGTGGCAATGCCCCAAACAGCCGTGCCCAGGGCAAGGAAGAAGCCGATCACGATCGCCACGTGGCCGCCGTTCATGGCCGGATACCGTTGCGGTGGTTCGGCCGACTCGATCAACTCGCTGTCATAGACCAGGCTCGCTGCCGGGTCCCGACGCACCTTGTCGGCATAGACCCAGACATGATGAACGGCGATCAGCACAAAGGGCACCAGCAAGGCCAGACGCACCGGCCAGCCGGAATAGGTGTCGAGTTCAGCCACGCCCTGGGCGACCACGACCGTGTAGGGATTGAACGCCGCCACGCCATAACCCACGCCGTAACCGCAAATGATCATGGCCACGGCGGTCATCGGATCCATCCGCATCGCCCGGCACAGGGCGACCAGGATCAGCACGAAGGGTATGTACTCTCCGGACGAACCCACGGCGCTGGAGGCTAGCGCGAAGACGAAGATCACGGCCGAAATCAGCATGATCGGGCGCTGGCTGAAGCGCTCCAACAGGCGCCCCAGCAGCGCATCGATGGTGCCTGTGGCGCGGATGATGGCCAGTACGCCGCCGATGATGAACAGGAAGAAGATGATGTCCGAAGCTGCGGCAAAAGCGCGCGGGACCGCCGTGAACAGCTCCAGCGGGCTCATCCGATGACGCTCTTCGACAACTTCGTAGGACCCCGGGATAACAACCGCACGACCGGTCTCCGTCAGTTCGGTCTGGAAGTGCCCCTGCGGAATCAGCCAGGTGGCCACGAGCGCGGCGACCATCAGGAAAAACAGCAGGGCAAGGGTGTTGGGGACGCGAAAGTTCATGCGCTGGTATCCGGGGCGGGAAGCAGCGGTGATTGTAAAGGGGTTGGCGCCGCAGAGCCAGAGCGCCTCAAAATAACGCCGCACGGAGCACCCCAACGGGCCCGACAGCGCCGACCATTCAGTGCCGTCCAGGCCGACTTCCAACCTGATTGGCAACTCGCCCGACCACTTCACCGCCACCTGCGGCCCCTCGCCGCCTTCGACGGCCGGCATGCGGTCGGCTCAGTTCGTCCCCGCACAGAAAGAGCTCCCGCCATTCTGATACTCATATATCTGAATCAGGGGTGGCAGGCATTTAAATACTGGATCACTCCAGTCAGGAGATCATGGACATGAAACGAATATGGATAGCAGCCACTGCGCTGACGCTGATTCTCGGTTTCGCACACGCAGCCGACCACCTGGATTCCCCGATCGTGCGCAACGATCCGGCAGCTGACATAGCCGACCTCTATGTCTTCGTCAATCCCAACGATGCTTCCGAGCTGATACTGATC
>JBGTLI010000150.1:0-2704 GCA_041744195.1 Wenzhouxiangella sp.
CATGGGCGGCGGTGTGGCTTTTCTCGATTACAACAACAACGGCCACCAGGACCTGTTGTTCGTCAATTCGGATCACTGGCCATTCGCGCCGGACGCCGAGCGACCCAGGCCCAATGCACTTCGATTGTACGAAAACGATGGCCATGGCAATTTCCGCGAAGTGACCGATCAGGTCGGGCTGGACGGCCTTCATTTCTACGGCATGGGCGTGGCTGTTGCCGACATCAATGGCAATGGCTGGGCGGATGTTTTTGTTACCGCACTGGGTCGAAATCGGCTGTTTCGAAACGATCAGGGGCGCTTTGTCGAAGTCACCGACCAGGCGGGTGTGGCCGGTAATGACTCCAGTTGGAGCACCAGCGCAGCCTTTTTCGATGCCAACAACAGTGGTCATCTGGACCTGTGGGTGGTCAATTACGTGCAGTGGTCGCGCGAGATCGATATCGAGGTCGACTACCGGCTGACCGGCATCGGGCGCGCCTACGGACCGCCAACCAACTTCGCCGGCACCCGCAGCTACCTGTACATCAACAATGGTGATGGCACGTTTACCGAGCAGGGCGAACAGGCGGGGATCGCCAGGCTGCAAGGTCTGAACGGCGAGCCCACAGGCAAGGGTCTGGCGTTGGTGCCAATGGACTTTGACGGTGATGGACACATGGATGTGATGGTGGCCAATGATACGGTCCAGAATTTCATGTTTCGCAATCTGGGCGACGGCACCTTCGAGGAAGTGGCCACCGAATGGGGAGTGGGTTTCGACCGCAATGGTCTGGCCACGGGCGCCATGGGCATGGATGCGGCCCATTACCGCAACGATGAAAGGCTGGGGATCGCGATTGGCAACTTCGCCAACGAGATGAGTTCGCTGTATGTGACCCAGGGAGATCCGACCCAGTTCGCCGATCATTCCATTGCCGAAGGAATTGGTGGGCCGACCCGAATGGCCCTGACTTTTGGCGTGTTCTTCTTTGATTACGATCTGAGCGGACGGCTGGATTATCTTCAGGCCAACGGCCATGTCGAAAACAACATCAACCTGGTCCAGTCCAGCCAGCATTACCGGCAACCTGGCCAATTGTTCTGGAATTGCGGTGACGAGTGCGCGCAGACTTTTCGACCCGTCGATGCCGCCCGGATCGGCGACCTGGCCCAGCCCATCGTCGGCCGCGGCGCGGCCTATGCCGATATCAACGGCAATGGCCGACTGGACGTGGTCCTGACCCAGATCGGCGGCCCGCCATTGTTGCTGCGCAACGATACCGACGAGAACAATCACTGGGTACGAGTTCATCTGGTTGGCCGCCCCCCCAACACCAATGCAATTGGCGCCCGTCTCATGCTGGAGGCTGGTGGCACCACCCAGTACCGCACCGTCATGCCAACGCGCAGCTACCTGTCACAGGTCGAATTGCCAGTCACATTCGGCCTTGGAACGAACGAGATCATCGACCAACTGACGGTTGTCTGGCCAGATGGCACCGAGCAGATCATCAATGAACTGACTGCCGATCAAAAGCATCAAATCGCCCAGCCCTGATATTGGCGCCGGTCAGTTGGGGACAAATGCCGGTGGGTCGCCTTCGGCCAACGGCAAGGCTTTCTTGATCAGCAGTTTTTCTCCAAGCGGCACGCTTGTCAGAATCCTGGCGATGGTCTTTGCCGCGTCGCCGTCACCGTAGGGATTGGTCATTCCGGCCAATGATTTGCGAAACTCATCGCTACCGGCCCGCTGCATGGCTGCGACGATCTGGTCGCGCTGGGCCGGCACGTCGATGATGTTGCGTGCCCGTTCGCGGCCTTGCTGGCGGATGCCGATATTGATGCAGGGCAAGGCCAGCGAGGGCGTTTCCATGATGCCGCTGGACGAATTCCCGATCATCATCCGGGCATGATTGAGCAGGCCCCAGAATTGAAGCGGGTCGAGGTTGGTGAAGAGACGGGCATCGACGTGGCGTCGGCAGAAATCGCGCGCCTGGTCAATGATGGGCTGGTGTCCGGCGTCAGCATTTGGAAACCCGAAAATGACCGGCCCCGGGGCGTGCTCCAGGGCGGCAAACAGTTCGCGCGACTCGGCAGCCGGATCATCGTGCAGAGTGACGGGATGAAACCCGACCAGGCACGGCGCCGGCTGCAGGGAAATCCCGAGGGCCTGTTCCAGCTCTTGAGCATCCGGCAACCGACTGCGCTTCAGATGATCCAGCGATGGCGCGCCAGCGCGGGTCACCCGCCAGGCCTCTTCGCCCATGGCTATGACCCGGCGACGGGCCTGGATCGTGGAGACGAAGTGCAGGTGGCTCATCTTGGTCAGCGCGTTGCGTACAGCATCGTCGATCGCGCCTTCGCTGATCTCGCCGCCTTCGATATGGGCGATCGGAATCCGCAGCGCCAGCGCGGTGGCGGCCGGGGCGAGCATTTCGTAGCGGTCGGCGATCAGCAGCAGCAAATCCGGCCGAAGGTGTCCCAACAAATCAGCCAGGCTGAGAATGGAGACGCCGATCGTCTTGGCCATGCCGACATCGGAGTTGGAATCGAGCAGGCATTCAGGAGCGGCCTCCAGGCCAAATCCATGCTCGGCAAAGTGGTCCACGGTGTGACCGAAAGTCGGCGCCAGGTGGGCGCCGGTAGCGATCACGCGCAGATCCACGTCCTTGGCCGCCTGCAATTCCTTGAGGATCCAGAAAAGATGACCGTAGTCGGCCCT
>JBGTLI010000151.1:0-11069 GCA_041744195.1 Wenzhouxiangella sp.
GCGGTCAAAAGGGTCAGGGCAGTCAGGATCAGGGCGTAGTCAAAATGCATGTCATTTCTCGCTATCAGTTCTCAACACGGCCAAAAAGGCTTCTTGCGGGATCTCGACCCGACCGACAGTTTTCATACGGCGCTTCCCGGCTTTTTGCTTTTCCAGCAGCTTGCGTTTGCGGCTGACATCACCGCCGTAACATTTGGCCGTGACATTCTTGCGATAGGCCTTGACAGTGGAGCGCGCGATGATGTGGGCGCCGATGGCTGCCTGGATTGCAATATCGAACATCTGGCGGGGAATCAGTTCGCGCATGCGTTCGGCCAGGTCCCGGCCGCGCCGCTCGGCAAACTGACGATGAACGATGCTGCTGAGCGCATCGACCCGCTCGCCGTTGATCATCAGATCCAGACGTACAAAGGGGCCGGCCTGGTGGCGGACAAAATCATACTCAAACGAGGCAAAACCGCGACTGCACGACTTGAGTCGATCAAAGAAATCCATCACCACTTCCGACAGGGGCAACTCATAACTCAGCTGCACCTGCCCGCCAAGAAAACGCATGTCTTTCTGGGCGCCGCGCTTTTCTTCGCACAGCCCGAGTACAGCGCCAACATACTCCTGCGGAACCAGGATATTGGCCAGGATGATCGGTTCGCGGATTTCATCAATCAGGTTCAGCGCCGGCATGCCGGCCGGGTTGTCCATGGTGATGACCTGGCCATCGGTCAAGGCCAGTTCATAGATCACGGTGGGTGCGGTCGTGATCAGATCGAGGTCGTACTCGCGCTCCAGGCGTTCCTGGACAATCTCCATGTGGAGCATGCCGAGAAAGCCGCAACGGAAACCGAACCCCAGGGCAACCGAGGTTTCGGGTTCGAATTGCAGGGCCGAGTCATTGAGCTGCAATTTGTCCAGCGCTTCACGCAAGTCTGGATACTGGCTGGAATCGACCGGGAAGATGCCTGCGAATACGCGCGGCTGCAAGGGCTTGAAGCCCGGCAGCGCCTTGTCAGCAGGATTTCTGGCATGAGTAATGGTGTCACCGACCGGCGCACCATGGACTTCCTTTATACCGGCGGCAATAAACCCGACCTGCCCGCAGCCAAGGAGCTTGGTTCCGGTCCGCTTCGGTGTAAAAATGCCAATCTGATCGGCGGTATGCTCTTCGCCGGTGGTCATGACCCTGATTTTGTCACCCTTGTGCAGGGTGCCCTGAACAATCCTGACCAGCGAATTGACGCCAAGGTAGTTGTCGAACCAGGAATCGACGATCAGGGCCTTGAGCGGTCCGTCATTATTGGCCGGAGGCGGGACACGCTTGACCAGGGATTCGAGCACTTCGCGGATGCCGACCCCGGTCTTGGCGCTGACCAGCACAGCGTCAGTCGCATCAATGCCGATGATATCCTCGATCTGGTGCCTGACCTTCTCCGGGTCGGCTGCCGGCAGATCGATCTTGTTGATGACCGGAATAACTTCCAGACCCTGCTCGACTGCGGTGTAGCAGTTGGCCACACTCTGGGCTTCAACACCCTGGGCGGCATCGACCACAAGCAACGCGCCCTCGCAGGCCGCAAGCGAACGCGACACTTCGTAGGAAAAATCGACGTGGCCCGGGGTGTCAATGAAATTCAGTTGATAGACTTCGCCGTTGTCGGCCTGGTAATTCAGCGTGACGCTCTGGGCCTTGATGGTGATCCCGCGTTCGCGCTCGATATCCATTGAATCAAGCACCTGCTCGGCCATTTCCCGCTCACTCAGGCCTCCACATACCTGAATAAACCGATCAGCCAGGGTCGACTTGCCGTGGTCAACATGGGCGATGATCGAAAAATTGCGGATGTTCCGGGTGTCAGTCATGAGCGCCAATTGTCGTAGCCCCCGCAAAAGCAGGGGCTACAGGATAAGGACCGGCAATTATACCGGGGTCGTGCGCTCCAGACCTGACTGGATTCGCATCCCCGACTCAATCGTTGAGTCAATCTGTTGAGTCAATCGTCAAGTCGCTGAGTCAATCGGTCGTTTCAGGCGTGTAGGCAACAAAAGTGGTGCTGCCATCGGGACGGTGAAGCAGTAGCGCGACCGTGCGGCCTTCGGGCACTTGTTCCACGATCGCGTTGAAGGCATCCATATCCGCAACCGGCTGGTTGTTGATCATCAGAATAACCTGCCCACGGCGGACGCCGGCGCGATAAGCGCCATCGCTCTCCACGTTTGTGATCAGCACCCCGCCTTGCGGATCGCCAAGCTGGCGGCGTGTCTCGGTGTCCAGTGGCGCCACGGCCAAACCCAGCGCATTGCTGGGCTGGACATCTTCGTCAGGGGCACCGTGATCGTCCAGATCCTGCTCCTCGCGCTGGTCCGGCGTCACCTGCAGGGTCATGCGTTCACCCCAGCGGGAGACAACAACCGGGACTTCAGTTCCAGGCCTGACCATGCCGACCAAGGGCGGCAAATCGGAAAACACATCGACTGTCATATTGTTGAAACTGACAATCACGTCGCCAACTTCAATGCCGGCGCGTTCGGCCGCGCTTCCGGGTTCGACCCGATTGACCAGCGCGCCGGACGGACGGTCCAGGTTCAGTGCGTCAGCCTTCTGGCGACTAATGCCCTCAATACCGACACCAAGGTAGCCACGAACCACACGACCGAATTCGATCAACTGTTCGACTGAGCTGCGGGCCACCTCAACGGGAATCGCAAACGACAGCCCGATGCTGCCGCCGTGCGAACTGAGAATCCAGGAGTTGATGCCGACCACGGTGCCATCGGTGCGCAGCAGCGGCCCACCGGAGTTGCCCCGGTTGATGGCAACATCGGTCTGAATGAACGGTACGTATTGCTGATGTACCTGAGTGCGGCCCTTGGCGCTGACGATCCCGGCCGAGACCGATTGCTCAAACTGGAACGGTGAACCAATGGCAATGACCCACTCACCCGGCCGCAGGGCATCGGAATCCCCGAACGCCAAGGTCGGCAACCCGTCTGCGGCGATGCGCAATACGGCAATATCGGTCTCGGCATCCGACCCCACAAGTTCTGCTTCATATTCACGACGATCAGCCAGCCGAACGATGATCTCGTCGGCATCTTCGATGACATGGTGATTGGTCAGCACCAGGCCACTGGAATCAATGATGAAGCCGGAGCCGCCGCCGCGTCGGTCTGGCTGGCCCCGTTGGGGGCCTTCGCCGAACGGAAAATCGAAAAAGCGGCGAAACAACTCAGGCATATCTTCAGGCGCCTGTGCACCACTTTCGCTGCGCTCCGTGGGCCGGGTACCAAATCGGAGCGTCTCGATATTGACGACAGCCGGTATGGAATTTTCCACCAGGTCGGTGAAATCCACCGGGGTGGATGCCACAGCCGCCTGAACACCCAGGCCAGTGGTCAAAAACAGGGCGAGAACTAGTCGATACATTATGAAAACTCCAGACAATTACCAGGGTTTGGAACTCTTGGGATTTGGCCTCACTCGGCTTTGGATTCAAGCGCCAAGCCAGAATTTGTGCACGAAAACCGTTCAATACTCGGTTTCAATAGCAAGCCCGGCCCGAGATTAAACAGACGGGAAGCCGCCAGACCGAGTGCCAGCCCGAACAATAGCGCCATGAAATCGCGACTCGCGCTGTCCCCGGCCCACCAATGCCCAGCCAGGGCGCCAGCCAGAAAGCCCAATAAGGGCAATCCGTACAGCGCCAGAGCGGACAATGCAAGGTGGTTTCCAGCGACTCCGATCCGCAGCTTATCGCCGATGACGAAATCATGTTCACCTTGCACGACCAGGTTTGCTCGCCTGCGTGCAAACAGGCGGGTGAATACGCCTGCCCCGCAACCTTCTCCGGCCAGGCATCGCTGGCAGGTTGAAAGGGAATCAAATGAAACACGAATACGGTCGACCTCAGCATCGACCACAGTTGCAACCTGCCAAACAATATCCCGCATCTGTCAGCTCCAGCGCTGGCGGACCACGCGGCTGATCGTTACCGAATGGGCCGCCGCGTGCACTACTGACGTCTCCTGGGACCCGAAGACCGGAGAAACGACCGTCCGATATGCTCGACCGTGGCCCGGGGCACTTCACCGACCACGGTGATCTGGCGACCATCCAGAAAAGCGGTAAAGACATGCACAGGGCCTATCGATTCGAGCCTGCTGCCGGGATAACCCTGCTTGCCCTCCTCCACATAGACTGAAAAACTGGCCAGACCGTCACTGTAGACCAGGTGATCAAATGTGGCACTCATCTCGGACTGACCGATTCCTGAGTGGACCAGCTTGAAACCGTCCGGCACAATGGCCGGCTGCCATGCAGGGCTTCGGGGCGGAGCGGTCTCGCCGCCGGGCAAACGGGTTTGCAGGGTCGACTCCACAGCATCAATCAATACCGGCTCGAGCTCTCGATCACTGATCGGAATACCCAATTCGATGGTAACGAAAGACAGTTGTTGCAGTGTGCGCCCGCGATGGTCCAGCAGCGCCGAACGCAACAACATGCCGGTTTTTTCCTCCAGCCAGAATTGGTGACCGTAACGATATTGGTCGCGTGGAGAAACTTCAACAATCTGGGCCATCATCCCGGCCACTCTTTCGCGCTGGCCCAGGGACATACGATAGGCAAGCCGGGTGCTGCCGTGTTGACTCATGGGCAGATTCGGCATCAGGCGTGTCGCGAGTTGACGCTGAACGACAAGGGGCTGATCGCCACGAATCAGGCAACGTACCTCGTCACCGTCACGAATAATTTCGCGGGGCTCGCCGTCAAGCGAATAGATCCGCTCGCGGATACCCGCCTCATCGGCGCGGTGGACAATACTCAGCGTATCCACCTGGCCCTCGCTCCAGTGAACCAAGGTGCCTCGAAAATTGAGCGTTTCAACAGCACGCGCCATGCGATCAAGCCAGTCTTGAACCTCTGACGCAGCCGTTTCAGTGGATGCCGGGACACCCGCCGAGACCAGCATCAGCAGTGCGCAGGCACAAGCTGTAACGCCCGCCTTCCCCATCCTCATTGGCCGGGTTCGATCAAGTCCTGCTCGGCCTCGTCAAGCGATGCCTCAACCGCGGTACCCGTCACGATCGGCAGGTAGGATACAAAACCGCCACCGCCAACGGCCTGATTGTGCCGCAGCACGAAGGTGTTGATGCGCGTGCGATCTGCCTCACTGGCCGGACTGAACCCGACCGGAATGGCCTGGCGCGAAAACGGCTGATCCAGCAAACTGGACTGGCTGACAAAGCCAGGCTGTTCGGCAACCAACTCAGGCTGGCCACGTTCGAGCAGGCTGGAATTGATGCCAACAATGGCAACGAGAGCAACGCTGGCGGCAATGGCACTGCCGGCTACCGGCCTCAACCACGCCGGCATGCGGGATGCAGAAAATGAATCTTCCTCCGCCACCGCTTGTGAAACCCGGTCAGCTATGCAGACACCGCTGCCCATTTCCTGGTGCAGGCAGGCTCGAACCAGGTGATAGCGTCGCCATGCATCAGTCATATCGGGGTCTCCGGACAGCCGTCTCAGGAGGAAGTCCTGAGCGTTGCGTTCCAGTTCGCCGTCCATCAGGCAGGAAAGATGCTCCCGGTTCGATTCAGTCATTGTTTGTCGTCCAGTCTAGTCATTTGCGATAAGGGGGCGCAGACGCTGGTCAATCGCCTCTCGGGCCCGAAATATCCGAGATCGCACGGTTCCGATCGGGCAGTCCATGGTTGTGGCGATCTCTTCATAACTCATGGCTTCCATCTCACGCAGGGTAATGGCCACCCGAAGGTCTTCGGGTAAATCGGAAATCGCCTGGTGAATGGTCTGTTCAATTTCTTCTCTCAGCAATTCGTGTTCTGGAGAACCTCGATCTTTCAGACGTGTATCGACCTGAAATTGTTCCGCGTCCTGTGCATCAATATCTGAAAGCGGTGGCCGGCGACTTTGCGCAACCAGGTGGTTCTTAGCCGTATTGATGGCAATACGGTACAACCACGTATAAAACGCGCTATCGCCGCGAAACCGCTTGAGCGCACGATAAGCCTTGATGAATGCCTCCTGGGCAACATCCATGGCTTCGGCGTGGTCAGATACGTAGCGCGAGATCAGGCTTATTATTTTGTGCTGGTATTTACCGACCAGCACATCGAAAGCCTTCTTGTCGCCTTTTTGTACCCGCTCAACGAGTAGTTGATCAACTTCGCGTTCGCCCATCAGGGCCGTCCTGCTCCGTGGCTGACGGCCGGGCCTGCTAAATGGACAGCGGCACGACCGGATAGTTTCATTCAGTGAGTGTTCAGGTG
The DNA here is from genome assembly GCA_041744195.1 of Wenzhouxiangella sp. GTDB lineage: Bacteria > Pseudomonadota > Gammaproteobacteria > Xanthomonadales > Wenzhouxiangellaceae > Wenzhouxiangella. Next base: position 6,283 of record JBGTLI010000151.1, read on the forward strand.
GCCGTGTTAAGCCGCCCGGGTCCCGAGCCCCCACACAGAGGCAAAAGAATAGCATGACCGGACCGCTATTAGGCGCCAACAATGCGATAATAGCGGGCTTTGAATGATTAATCGGGAGACCAGCCAACCATGAGCAAGCATCAGCAGATTCTGGACCAACTCGGATTGAAGGATTTAAATCCCGGCGCCTGTTTCGGCCCCGGCCAGTGGTCGTCCGCCGCTGATGAGCGTGTGGTCCAATCGGTCAACCCGTCCAACGGCCAGGTTATCGCTCGCGTCAGCGGAGCGTCAGAGGCCGACTATGACAAGGTCATCAGCACCGCCGCCGAGGCAGCCGAGAGCTGGAAGACCGTACCGGCGCCGATTCGTGCCGAGGCCGTGCGCCTGGTCACCGCCGCCCTGCGCGATTACAAGGATCCGCTGGGCTCGCTCGTGGCCATGGAAATGGGCAAGATCAAAGCCGAGGGCGATGGTGAAGTTCAGGAGATGATCGACATCGGCGATTTTGCTGTCGGCCAGTCCCGGATGCTGTATGGCAAGACCATGCATTCAGAACGGCCCGGCCACCGCATGTACGAACAGTGGCACCCTTTGGGCGTGGTCGGTGTGGTGACCGCATTCAACTTCCCGGTGGCGGTCTGGGCCTGGAATGCGCTACTGGCTGCAGTCTGCGGCAACGCCACGGTCTGGAAGCCATCACCCAAGGGTGTCCTTTGCTGCGCTGCCGTGCAAAACATCGTCAACGAAGCGCTGGCCGGCACCGACTACCCGCCGATCTTCACCTCGTTCATGGAACCCGGCCACGAACTCTCGCAGCGTTTCATTGATGATGAGCGCGTCGCCCTGATGTCATTCACGGGTTCAAGCCAAATCGGACGCAAGGTCGGCGAGCGCGTCGCGGCGCGCATGGGCAAGAGCCTGCTTGAACTGGGCGGCAACAATGCCGTCATCATCGATGAAACCGCTGATTTGAAACTGGCCATTCCAGCGGTGGTCTTTGGCGCGGTCGGAACGGCGGGTCAGCGCTGTACCAGCACTCGTCGTCTGTTCGTGCACGAGTCCATCATCGACCAGGTCACCGACTCTCTGGTCAAGGCTTACGGCCAGATTCGCATTGGCGATCCGCTCGATAGCAGCACGCTGATGGGCCCGTTGACCGATGAAAACGCGATCCGAAGCTTTGAGAATGCGATCGAACGCGCCCGCGAAGAAGGGGGCGAAGTTCTGGTTGGCGGAAAACGCATCGACCGCGAAGGATTCTTCGTTGAACCTGCCGTCATTCGTGCCAAGAATCACTGGGACATCGTGCAGGAAGAAACCTTCGGCCCGATTCTCTACGTGATGTCGTTCAAGAATTTGGAAGAAGCGCTGGCCATGCATAATGACGTTCGCCAGGGCCTGTCATCATCCATCTTTACCACTGACATTCGCAATGCCGAGTATTTCCTCTCGCATCGTGGCTCGGACTGCGGTATCGCCAATGTCAACATCGGCACTTCGGGCGCCGAGATTGGTGGCGCCTTCGGCGGCGAAAAGGAAACCGGCGGCGGCCGCGAGTCCGGATCGGACTCCTGGCAGGCCTACATGCGCCGTCAGACCAACACCATCAACTGGTCAACCGAGCTGCCGCTGGCCCAGGGCATCAAGTTTGAACTGTAACTGGAACTGTTGCCTGTGAAGCCTGAAACGAAAAGTCTCATACGGGCAGCGGCTGGCATCGTCCCGAAGCGACGATGCCAGCGCCGAACCGGCAAATTGCGCAGCAGCCGGAATCAGCATGACGGGCGAAAAGGTCACGGGCGAAAAGGTCGAAGATCAAGAGCTTTTTCCTGTCTGACCCTGCATACCCTGCGTCACTGCGCCTGGGCATGAGGCCAATCGAGGCACAAGCATGTATGGCTGGTTGAGGACAGGATTGTTTCTGCTGCCACCGGAGGCGGCGCACGATCTTGCACTCAAGGCACTGGCGGCGGGCCGTCCGGTCGGTCTGCCGCGGCTCCTGGGGGGTTGTCCGCGCTTATCTCCTGTGAGCCTGCTTGGGCTGGATTTCGGCAACCCAATCGGACTGGCGGCCGGGCTCGACAAGAACGGTGATTACATTGATACGCTGAGTCAGCTTGGTTTCGGTTTTATCGAAGTCGGCACCGTCACACCGCAACCACAGCCGGGCAACCCCAAACCACGGATGTTCCGGCTGCCTGAACATCAGGCTCTGATCAATCGACTGGGCTTCAACAACAAAGGCGTGGATTACCTGGTCGAGCGCCTTAAAAAGCGCCGGACCAAAACCATCGTCGGCGCCAACATCGGCAAACAGAAAGAAACGCCGGTCGAGCGCGCCGCCGACGACTACCGCTATTGCCTCGAGCGGGTCTATCCGCACTGCGACTACGTGACGGTCAACATCTCCTCGCCCAACACCGCCAACCTGCGCGCACTGCAGGATACCGGCCCACTGGCCGAACTGCTGACCGAACTGGCACAGCTGCGAGACAAGCTGCAGTGTCTTCATGGCCGCCCTTGCCCGGTGCTGATCAAGATTGCACCCGACTGGAACGATGAGGCGCTCAGTGCTTCGCTTGAAGTGATCGGCCAGTCCGGCATCGACGGTCTGATCGCCACCAATACCACACTGGATCGCAGCGCGGTCGCCGGCCACATTCATGCTTCCGAAGCCGGCGGTCTCAGTGGTGCGCCAGTCAGGCAGGCAGCCGATCACGTGCTGGCCACGGCACGCCGGATACTCGGTACGGGGTTTCCGATCATCGGTCTCGGCGGCATCACCACTGGCGCGGACGCCGCCGCAAAGAAGCATGCTGGCGCGGACCTTGCCCAGGTTTATACCGGCTTTATCTATCATGGCCCGGAACTGATCCGGGACTGCATCCTGGCCTGGGACAATGAGCCCTGAAAACCCGGTCACAATCGTTCACGATGCCGACCTGACCAAACTCAGCACCTTTGGCCTGCCCGCCCTGGTCCAGGAGTTGATCGAGCTCACCCATCCGGGGCAACTGCGACACTTGCCCACGACCAGCCGACCACAACTCATCCTGGGCGATGGCTCCAATACTCTTTTTCTAGACGACTGGCCCGGACGAATCCTGCTGGTCCGTTTCAAGGGCCTCGACATCGAAATCCTTTCTGAAGCCGAAGCCCTGGTACATGTCGGCGCTGGCGAGAATTGGCACCGCCTGGTTCGCTTTTGCATGGCGCAGGGTCTGCACGGGTTGGAAAATTTGGTCATGATTCCAGGGTCTGCCGGCGCGGCACCGATCCAGAACATTGGTGCCTACGGCGTTGAACTGTCCGATGTACTTGACTATGTCACAGCCTGGGACTGGAAGCGCGGTACGCTGATACGAATCGGCCACGATGAGTGCGGTTTCGGCTATCGCGACAGTCGCTTCAAATCCGCCGACCGTGGTCGCTACCTGATCACTGGCATCAGCTTGCGCCTGCAGCGAAAATTCGAGCCAAAGACGACCTACCAGAGCCTGGCTGAAGAGCTTGAGCGGGCCGGCCATGGTATGCCCGGCCCTCGCCAACTGGCTGCCGCCGTCATGCGCCTGCGCCGTCACCGTCTGCCTGATCCGAAGCGGCTGGCCAACGCCGGCAGCTTTTTCAAGAACCCGGTGATCAATGCCGAGTCTGCCCGAATGTTGCGCCGCGATTACGCCGACCTTCCATGCTGGCCGATGGCCGATGGACGGACCAAACTCGGCGCCGGGTGGATGATTGAACATCTCGGCCTGCGTGGATATTCAGTTAATGATGCAGGCGTCTACAGGAACCACGCCCTGGTGCTGGTCAATCACGGCCAGGCAACCTCTGCAGACATCCGGAAACTGATCGGACTGATCACCACTTCGGTCAAGGCCGAATTCGGCGTCACGCTGGAACCCGAACCCGAACTGATTGGTTTTTAGGTTTCCGGTTCAAGGCTCAAGGCTCAAGGCTCAAGGCTTCAAATGATCCTGCTGTCATCCCGGCCGAAGCGAAGCGGAGAGCCGGGATCTGAAGGTCGCGGGCAAAAGGACAGGCTGGATTGGTGCGATTCCGGATCAAGTCCGGGATGACAAAGATGGCGGGGGCTTCTGGATTCCGTATATTGGGGTTCAGGGTCGACTTAGGGGAGGCCCTAATGAAAAAAAGCCCCGGAATCCGGGGCTTTTTAATCAGTCTACCGACAGCCAGCTTCAAGCCTCGAAGCGGGCCTTGAGCTTTTTCAATGCGACGGCTTCAAGCTGGCGAATGCGCTCGGCAGAGACGCCGTACTTGTCAGCCAACTCCTGCAGGGTCGTTTTCGGGTCCATCAGCCAGCGGGCCTGGATGATGTCGCGTGAGCGGTCATCAAGGCTTTCGACACCGTCGAAGAGCAGATTGTGATGATGTTGCTCCCAGTCGGCCGCTTCGGCGACCTCGTCTGGCGAGACGGTCAGACCTTCCAGGTACGCGGCCGGAGCGACGTAGTTGGAGTCGTCATCGTCGTTGGTCATGTCGAAGCCGATATCCTGGCCAGCCAGACGGGACTCCATCTCGGTGACCACCTCGGGTTTGACGCCGAGCTCTTCAGCCACACGATTGACTTCAGCCTGGTTCAACCAGCCAAGGCGCTTCTTCTGACGACGCAGATTGAAAAACAACTTGCGCTGGGCCTTGGTGGTGGCCACCTTGACGATGCGCCAGTTGCGCAAAATGAATTCGTGGATCTCGGCACGAATCCAGTGCACGGCGAATGACACCAGACGCACACCCTGATCCGGGTCAAAGCGTTTGACCGCCTT
>JBGTLI010000152.1:0-28693 GCA_041744195.1 Wenzhouxiangella sp.
CGCCAGGCCAATCGGGAAGACAACTGCAAGGGCAAGTTCTGGGAAGGCCGGTTCAAATGTCAGGCCCTGCTGGATGAGGAGGCAGTATTGTCCTGCATGGCCTACGTGGACCTGAATCCTGTCCGCGCCGGCATGCACGAAACCTTGATCGACTCCAGGCACACCACCATTCAGAAGCGCTTGAAGGCGAGCCTGGGTCTAGTGAACAAACTGGCCACCCGTTTTCAGGAGGACCGTTCCCTAAAGCCCGTCGCCGGGCTCGATGCCGAGACGCTCTTGAACATGACCGAGTCCAGCTACATCGCACTGGTTCAGTGGACCGGTGAACAAGCCCGCTGGGACAAGCCAGGCAAGCTCAAGCCCTTGTCTAATGGCAAGCAAGCCTTCCCCGAAACTGCCCGCCAGGCGGTAGAGAGCCAGAAACAGTGGCTACGCCAAGTGGAGGGCACCGAAAGTGTTTTCTACCGCGCCATCGGATCGGCCGAAGTCCTAATGGCCAAGGCACGAGATCTGAACCAGAGCTGGATGAAAGGCGTCGCCAGCGAAGTAGCCCGAAGAATTCTTCGCGAACAGCCCACCTGATCAACAGAAAAATCGCCAGAGTCGTGGAAGCCGGAGTCCTCCGGAGCTCGCCGTGCCGCCAAGCCGGGTGCAATGGCCTCTCTTCGAGCTATCCGTTCCCGACCCGCCTTGCCTTCCGCCTGGTCCAGCCGAATTCACTAAGTCCAACCGGGCCAAGTCACTTCGCGCTCGCAGAAATGTGGCAGAATCCAGAACTGATTTCATTACATGCCTGTCCAGTTATCCCCCGTATGCGGTAGCGCAGGCGAGAGCGCAAGGGCGGTTTTCCGGTACGGCAAGAAGCGCTGGAGTGGAGCCGTCAGCGCGTGTCGAATCATTGCCACATCGTTCTGCATGTCGATCCGCAACACGACTGGCAGCTTTCCGACGAACAGAGATTCAGGGACAGGCACGAATCTAAACCAATTAAGGAAAACCCGCTCCCACTGTTAACGGGATTCGGGGCGCGCACTATAAATGGGTACCGCGGGCCGCTTGACTGTCGACCCGGCGTAAGGCACCATGTCTAACATGAAAGAATTCAATGTACGGCATGTGCAGCACCATCTGGCAGACGTGCTCGAAGCCGTGGAGCGCGGCGAGAAGGTGCGGATTACCCGTCGCGGCAAGGTTGTTGCACAGCTCGGTCCGCCAGAGCCGGAAGCATCCGCTATGCAATGGCCTGATTCCGAGGCGCGCCTCAAGCGTTTGGAAGAGCGGATGAGCGGCGGGGTGCCGGCGAGCCGGATCCTTGACGAGGATCGGCAAGAAAGGTTCTGATGCTGTACGTAGATACCGGAATCTTGACCAAGTGGTATCTGCCGGAAGTCGACAGTTCCGCCGCCCTGGCCTTGCGCGACCGGTTCTCGCCGCCCGCTTTCCTGACCAGCCTGCACCGGCTTGAGTTGGCCAATGCCTGGCAGTTGAAAGTCTTCCGCGACGAATTGACTGCGGATGCGATTGTACTGGCCCGCCAGGATCTGCTTGCTGACATTCGTTCCGGATTGTGGCATGCCCCGGTTGAGCCTCTGGCAGAGATCTATTCCCGCGCCGAGTCGCTGGCAGAAGATAACTCCGCTCAATTGGGCACACGATCAATGGATATTCTGCACGTCGCTGCAGCCGAGTACCTGAAGTGCAGCCAGTTCATAACGGGTGACCAGCGCCAGGCCCGTCTGGCCGAGGCCATCGGCCTGCCGCTCGTTTTCTATCAACCTTTCTGATTTACCTGCCAAATAATTAAATGATTGGTGCAGTTAGGGGCTGATTCAATGCGGTCAAAAAGCGCCGCCCGGAGGTCCCGTTTTTGATCATCGGGGCGCGATCACTATTCGACGACAATTAGGATCAGCGGCCCCGCCTTGAGGTTCCTTCAGGCCGGGGCGGATCTGGCTGCAGCCAGACCGGTCAGGTAATCCAGACGCTCGCTGAACTGGTTGCGGCTGGCCTCGTCAATGACGCTGTCCAGCGCGGCCCGCGCTTGGTTGATGTTGGTTCGCATGCCGTCGTAATCACCAGCAAGGCGGCTGGATTCGGCGGCCAGCAACGCGCGGGCGCAGTCTTGCTTAACCAGGCCGCCGGCTGTATGCGGCAGCCAAGCTTCGATCAGAAATCAGGTGAGGGAAATCCGGTCCCGGGTTCGTTGATATAACCAGGATGTTGGGATAGGTCGATATTGACCGAAGAGGATTCTGGATCATGGATGTACGATACCTTCGAACGGGTAGGGCGATTTCCTGGCTTTGCGTTCTTGGCGTGCTCCTGCTATCGACGGTCGGGTGCGATGGCGACGCACCGCGCCCGGACGAAGGAGCCCACGGCCCGGTAATGCAAGAGGGCGGTCGCACCGAGCCGGCACGGGAGATACAGAACGATCCCGAAGTCTTGTCGCCGCCGATTCTGATGGCGCCTGCCTTGGCTTGCGGCACTGCCGTACGGGTACGAGGTTTTGTACCCGGGGCTCAATTGACTATTCTGGTGGACGGGACCGATGCAATCGGTAGCGGAGTCGGCATTGACCCTGAAGGCGAGATGGTGCCGCTGGACGAGCCGCTGCAAGCGGGCTGGCGCCTGACCGCGGTTCAGGAGATCGATGGCGCCACCAGTAGCCCATCTGAAGAGGTGGTCGTTCAGCACTTCACCGAGCAGTATCCAGACGGCTTGTTGGCTCCGGATTTTCCGGCCTTGCCCCTGTATCGCTGCGGTGTGGCCACCGTCGTGAACAATCTGCCCGAGGGGGGTGAGGTGAAGGTGTTCAGTGACGCCCAGCCGGCTCCCATCGGTCAGGCCAGTGGGGTCTGGAGTCGCCATAGCGTTGGGATCAACCCGCCGTTCGAAACCGGCCACCAGGTCACGGCGCAATCCAGTATCTGCGACGAGCACAGTCCCATCTCGGCACCGCCGCAGATTGTACAGGAAGCGCCTTCCAGCTTGCCGGCCCCTGATGTGCCGGAGTTGTATGAAGACGGCAGCATTGTGGTCGTGGGCAATCTGGTCAATGGCTCGTTGGTACGGGTTCGGGATCAGGCAAACGGCGATCTGATTGCCGGTGGCGGCGCCCCTTCTTCACGGGTGCGATTCAACGCCGCCAATCCGGTTTCCGCCGGTCAGACCTTGCTGGTAGAGCAACAGCTCTGTGATGTGGTCAGTCCCACGGTGACGGTTACCGTACGCGATTGCAGTGATCTGCCGCCGCCCACGGTGATTGCGCCGATGCCGGGAGATACTCAATTGCAACTCAGCGATGTGGTTGCCGGATCGCGCGTTCTGGTGATCGCCAACGGCGAGGAGATCGGCGATGGCGGTGGTAGTCTGATTCAGCTTGTCCGTCCGGTGGAGGCCGGAGAGACGCTGTGGGTGGTCCAGATCCTGGGCGGTTGCCAGAGCAGCCAGGCCTATGTGGTCGGGGTTGGCACTGGACTGAATGATCCCGGCAGTCCGGGGCGGTGCCGGGTGGAGAGCTTCACCTATGGTGACCGCGAGACGTTCGCCACGGATATCTCGGAGTTCTTCAACTCACCCAGCGTGCCCGTTTCCATGAGCGAGGCCCCACGTCGCGGTCATGTGTTTTATCCCACAGATGCGAGCGGGCCCTATCCGGTATTCATGGTCGTGCACGGTAACAGCGCCCCCGCGGATGCCGGCAGTGATGGCTATCACTACTTGCTTGAACATCTGGCCAGCCATTGCATCGTGGCGGTATCGGTGGATCAGTATTTCCTGAATGGCTTCGTATCCGGTGAGATGGGTGCCCGCGGCCTGATGTTGCTGCGCAATCTGCAGCTTTTACGGCAATGGAGCCAGGATCCCGGTCATCTGTTGTTCGCACGAGCGAATTTTGATCTTGTGATGCTGGCAGGCCACAGCCGGGGTGGTGAAGCCGCCGTGGTCGCCCAGGGTCTCAATCAGATGCTGCACAATGCGGCGGATCCGGACTTCAACTTCGGCTTTGGTATTCGTAGCCTGTATGCCATCGCGCCCGTGGACAATCAGATCTCGGCATCCGGTGGCCCCATTGCCGGCCTGCCATTGACCAACGTGCGTTTGCGCCAGGGCAACTATTTCATCATTCATGGCAGTCATGACGGTGACGTTGCGGACTTTCAGGGATACAGGACTTACGACCGCGCTTTTCCCGTTGATGAATCAGCCGCGGGCTTCAAAGCATTGCGCTTCGTGCATGGCGCCAATCACAAGCAGTTCAATACTCATTGGGATGGTTCCACACCACCCGACCATCCCCCGACGGCATCATCGACCGACGTGCGCAATCTCACCCGCACCTGCGTCACGGCCTATGCGTTTGCAACGCTGAAGAACTGGCAGGCGTACAAGGCATTTCTGAAGCGCGAGGTGACCTTCCCGTCGGTGCCAGTGGGCATGACTGTGGTACGCCAGTATCAGGACCCAAGCCGGGTATTCATCAATCACCATGAAGAGGACATGGATCCGGCTACCGGCTCCATTCCTGGCGTTTCCAACAGTGTCAGCGGCAGCGTCAACGAGTGGACCGTGATCAGCTTTGACACGCGTGGTGTTCCCTACTGGCTGTGGCAGGAGACCCAGGGTTTGTTGCTGGGCTGGAATGCCAGCAATGCCCGTTTGCACGTGAGCCTGGACGAATCCCATGCCAATTTAATTAGCGACCACTCCGTGCTTGGATTCAGAATAGGGCAGGTCTATGATCCCGGTGGCAGCATCAATCCTCCCGGGGTGGACAAGGATCTGCACGTGCGTTTGGTCGGCAGCGGCTGGACCGGTCCGGCGGCCAGGGTGGGTGACTACGTTCGACTGGTTTCACCGGAAGTGGTGACAATCTCCACTCCTAGTGGCCCTTGGGAAACAACCAAGACCATGATGAGTTCGGTACGTATCCCCTGGTCCCATCTGTTGCCTGATCAGGCGGAGCAGGTGGGATCCGGATTCGAGATTCGGTTCGAACTGGACCAGCAGGCACAAGGCTTGGTGGTCATTGATGAAATCCAGGCCAGTGACTAGCGGAGACAGATGATGTATAGCGTGACCTGCAAATGGAACGGTTGGCTGAAGTGGGGTTCCCTGTCAGTCGGAATACTATTGCTGGCCGCCTGTGGCAACGAGCAGGATGCCAGCTCGGGCGATGCGCCCGGCAAGGAGGCGCAAATGCCGGCAGATGAGTTTCGTTACGGTGGGGCCGACGTTCTTCGGGTCGCCTTGCTCCGGCCGCGGCGGCAGCCGGATGTTGATGGCCGTCTGCGGGAATGGAATCAGGCTTTTCAAGTGCGGTTGGTGCTAAGCGACCCATCGGTCTGGGGCCCATTGGTTCGACTCTACCTGGGCGAGGAATTGATTCCGGAATATGGCGGCTGGGAGTCCGGCATCTACTTCTGGGTGTATGACCCGGCTCATCTCGAGCGCCTGAACGGGCGCACCATCAGTCTTCAGTTGGAGTCTCGGCAACCCCAGGAGGTGGGGCGCCTCGAACTCAAGCCGGCCTCAGAGCTGATACTGATTCCCGAGCAAGAACTGCTCAGGGACCAGCAGTCGTGAACCATTCGGCGTGCGGCACCGGGTCAGCGGTCGTGCAGCACCGGCAACAATCAGCTTGAGGCGATTTCGCAGTACCAGCGTTACTTCTGACATGACCTGACGCTTCGTTGTTGAGCCGAAGGACATGGTGATAGACCAACTGCTTCGGAGACCGATATGAAACTGAATGCATACCTTTTGCTCCTGGCCATTCTGGGGATCACCACTGCCTGCCAGCAGCCGCGACCCGAGGTGGAGATCGAATTCAATGAAGATCCGCTGATGGCGGTTGCCCACGGCGTCTTCCTGGACGCAGGTGGCCGCGAAGTGGTACCCGACCGGGCGTTTATCTCGGGCGCACAACGCTACTACATAGCGGCCATTCTGGCCGAACACGAACGCGGTCAAACGCGCGAGCGGATTTCAGGAGCCCTGATCAAGGAGATGGAGCAGGCCATTGTCGAACTGGTGGAAGATCAGCTCTTCGCGCGCTCACTCTATCTGGACTGGCTGATCGAATCGACCCAACCCACTACCACGGCCGACCTGACCAACAAGAACAATGCGCTGCGCTGGCACTACTATCTGAATATTCTCGGCCGCCAGAGCCCCGGCATGGACGATGTCTGGACACGCGGCATCCCCCGCGACATCGCCGAGCGTCTGGAAGGGCGGGGTATTCAGGTATTGCAGAAGATCAACTCGGCCGGCCGCGAATACCTGGCCGCCTGTCGGGAAGCCGGCGTACCGGTACCCGACGGCATGTTCACCGCCGAATGGACCTCGCGCGGGATCATCAACAACGTATTCATTTCTCAGGACTCAGAGGCCGAGCTGTGGATCCACACCAGCACCTCGCCGGAAGGCGTTTGCCTGGCCCTGCCTCGATACCGGTTCACAGGCGGCGGAACCAGCAACCAGGCCCACTTGCTGGGTATCATCTGCCTCCGCACCCAAACCAACAAGGCCTGTTACTTCGACAATCCAAGAGGAACAAGCTTCACCCGCAATGTCCCGGTCGGGATCGACCAGTTCCTTGGCGGTGTTGACCTGGTGAGCAATGGTCAGGGGGTATGCACCGACTGTCACGCAGGCGAGAATCCATTCGTCGTCCACCCGGACCGCAGCGCGTTTGCCGGCCTGACTAATACCTTGATGCCGGCCGGCTGGGCCGACCCCCTGGTTGCCGCAAGCTGGCCGCAGAATCCTGGCCCGACCAACCTGCTTGACGCCGTCTCATCGACCGCGCGTTGCGACAGTTGCCATCAGGCCGGTGTCACTGGCCGCTTTCCGGATGTGTCCACCATCCTGCCCGGATACTGCTCGGTGATTCTGAACACCGCTGTCAGCGCACCACCCCAGGGTTCCATGCCACCGGGGGGCGGCACCAGTTCCTACAGCGCCCACATCACCGCCTTGCAGCAGGCCTGTTCGGCGCCTCCGGAAATCGGCGTGGAAGTCGAGGTGGACTTTCCTGACGACCCCGGGTTTCTATCGCCGCCGCAAGTCATCGGGCCGCTGTACCAGTGCGCCACGCGAGTCTCGGTGCGCGGCGCCATTTACGGCGCCGAGGTCACCCTGCTGATCAATGGCGTCGAAATCGACACCCTGACCGCCACCAGCCCTTACCAGGAAGACTTCGAAGTGCCTGAACTGGTTGCTGGCGACATCGTCACGGCGTGGCAGCATTTCCAGGGTAGCGACTCCGACGAATCACCACCGGAGGTCGCGCGCGATCACCTGGTCGATTACCCGGGCGGTCTGCCCGCACCCGAAATCGATCCGACGCTTATCTACGAATGCGCTCATCTGATTGCCGTTCGACATGTTCCCGGCGCCACCCTGCGGGTGTTGACCAACGACGATCACCCGGTCAACCGGACGACCAGCATCGCCTGGAGCATGGTCCGCCCGGGCAAAACGCCGTTCGAGGTTGGCGATCGCTTTGTTGCTACCCAGAGCCTATGCGACGACCTCAGCCCACCATCGGCACCGGAGCTAGCCACCAATGCACCGGCCGGCGCTAACGCACCTGTGTTTGACCCGCCCCAGCCCTTTGTGGGCCAACAGATTGCCACGCTTTCCAATCTGACTCACGGTGCAACGACGGATGTGTCGGTGCCTGGTTTTGGCGCCCTGGGCAGCTTCAGTACCCCGGTAAGCTGGTACCCTGACTTTGATATCGCCACGCCGCTTGGCCGCGCGCTGGCCGCGGGTGAAACGCTGTCGGCGACCTCGCGCCTGTGTGAGACCGGCACGACCACCAGCAGCGAGCCGGCCGGTCGTTGTTCGGCCCTGCCCGCACCGCGCATTCGTACGCCGCTGGTGGGTGATCAGTACGTCGTGGTCACTCAGGCCATCCCGGGCGCCCGCATCCGAGTCTACGATCAGACCGGCGACGAACTGGGCGATGGCAGCGGAACCATCATCCTGCTCAAGCGACCACTGACAGGCGCCGATACCTTGACCGTGATTCAGCAACTGGGCGAATGCGTCAGCCGCACGGGCTACCGCATCAGCGTACGCAACCCGGACTGGCGGCAACGCGAACAATAACCACTGCGACCGGCCCGTCTGGATGGCCTGATTTGCCATGACGAACATAGCACGGCCTATGTCGTTGAAGGCAGGCCGACCGTCGTGCCCACGGCGTTGCTGACCTGGGTGATGTGATCGCCTCGCGGGCATTTCTTGAATCTTTCGACTGGATCGATAACGAGCGCATCGGCGTTATGGGCGGGTCCTATGGCGGCTACCTGACGCTGGCTGCCATGACCTTCCACCCGGAAGTCTTTGATGTTGGCATCAGTATCGTCGGGTTTTCCGACTATGCCGACAACATCGCCCGGGGCGGCTGGCGCCTGCCACGCCTGCCGGCGGCCTACGATGAAATGGGTCATCCGGAGCACGACCGTGAAATGCTTGATGCCAAATCCCCGCTGTTCTTTGCCGACCAGGTCCGGCGACCGCTGTTCATCGCCGCCGGCGCCAATGATGTACGCGTGCCGATCAGCCAGAACGACCGCTTCGTCGCCGCTGCCCGCGAGGCCGGCGTGCAGGTCGAGTACCTGGTCTTTGAGGACGAGGGACACGGTTTTCGCAAGCGGGTCAATCGCATCACGGCCGTCCAGGCCTACGTTGATTTTCTTGATCGTTTTCTGCGATCATCGGGCGGGTAGGTCGAGGCTGCGCTGACTGGAATTCAGGGCGCAGCCTGACTACTTTCAGGAGATCCATATTTGCCATCAAGCGGATTGGCGGGAAAGCCAACGCCAGATACTGCTTCTGGCGTAGCGGCGATGGGAATGGCTCATGTTGGCCGATTGCCCGTCAGAACCGTTCTGTAGCGCTCAATGCCTGCTCATTTTTAGTGATCTCGTCAGTAAACGGCTGGCAGCAACGATTGCTGCCACTCAGTCCTCGCTGAACCAGAAGTTGGAAGCCACGGTAATGCGTTCCCGCGTTCCCTGGTAGGGCGTCACTTCGTGCATCAGCCAGGACGGGAAGATCAGCAACTGGCCGGGTTCAAGCCGGTAATTGATCGAGCCATGATTGAAAGGCCGCTTCAAGTGCATGTTGCCCGGATCCAGAAACACGCTGCCGGTCGGGTTGGCGTCGGCAAAGCGCAATATCCCGCTGTCCGGATTGGCGGTTCCGTCATGGTCGCCGCCATCGACACAGTAGACGCTGGACCAGGACGCCATGGGATGGTTGTGGCCTGAGGCATAACCTCCGGTTCGGGTGATATGGAACCAGGTATGGTTGTGCACTCGGAGCCGGGCCATTTGTTCATCGCTGTACCCGCTCAGGGCCTTGACTGCCTGAACCAGGTTGCCGATCGCAAACTGACGCAGCGCCTGGACACACGGTTCGGTCCAGGCAAAGAAGCGGAAATGACTTTCGAAGACCCGATACTTGAGGGTGGGAACAGCCTGAGCCGGTTCGATATCAGGCCCTTCCCTGGCCAGCACAAGATCACGCAGCGCCCGGTTCAGTTCATCCGGGTCCGGGTGACGGGTTTCAATGATCGGTACGGCAAAATTGGGGGTGATGTTCAAAGTGCTTTCCCGGATGATTCTGTGGAGATGGTCGCTCGAATGGTGGTGACCTAGGGCAGTTGTTTCACAATACGCTGGCATTAACGAAAAAACCCGCGGACCGGTGGTCCGCGGGTTGCGTTTGTCAGCGCCTTGCGGTCAATGGATCAGAAATCGACATTGACACGACCGTAGAAGAAGCGCCCCGGAATCCGGTGTTGAGTGGCATCAAAGCTGTTGGCGAAGGCCGCTGTTGAAACCGGCGGATCCTTGTCGAACAGGTTGTTGATGCCAAGGGTGAAGCGCGCACCGAGCTGAGTGAATTGCTCCAGGCGCAAGCTGGCCTGAACATCATGATAAGTCACTGATCCAAGCCTGTTGGTGGGGTCGACCGGGTCAGGGTTGGAACACAGGCCCAATTCGGTGAACGTCGGTACCAGCCCATCGGAGCAATTTTCCTGATAGCCATCAATATGTTGAATGCTCCAGCTCGCATCCCACGGCCCATGTTCCCAGGTCAGATCAAGCGTATGACGCCACTCGGGGAAACTGCGGTCGGGCTGTCCCGTAAGCAATCTCCCTGTCAGATCACGAACTTCCTCCGGCGCGTCGGCGTCGCTGAAATCCGGAACGGATTCTTTGAACGTATTCAGATAGGATGCGTTCCAGACACCGGCGAATCGGCCAAATGCGGTATCAGGCAGGACGTATCTGACGGCGAAATCCAGCCCCGAAACCTCGGTGCTACCGATATTGACCTGAGTATCGAGCAGGCGCGAGACCTCGCCCGAGGCTGAGCGATCGATCAGGTCACATAGGCGCAGCGATTGGGCACAAGCATCGAGAATGCTCTGAGCCCCGATTGAGGTGATGGTGTTGTCCAGCTCGATACGATAATAATCGACGGTCACACCCAGCCCTGGTGCGAATGTTGGGCTCCAGACCGCTCCGATCGTATATGAGTCAGAGGTCTCAGGCTCCAGGTCCGGATTTCCGCCGCGAGTAATACGAATCTGCGGGTTGATCTGCTCGAAGCTGCCATCGGCCGGCACGCCCTGAGCAATGCAGTTGTCGATGACCGTTTGCGAAGCACCTCCAGCGAGGAAGTTGGAGCATGGATCATTAAGTTGGGGGTCAGCGACGCCCAGGCCGCCGAACAGGTCCTGTACACCCGGTGCGCGGAAGCCTTCGGCAAAGCTGGCGCGCAGCAACAGGTCCGAACTCGGCCGCCAACGCAAGCCGACGCGTGTCGTCGTCTCCGAACCAAACTGGTCAAAATCAGAATTGCGCACCGATCCGCTCAGCTCCAGCAAATCGATACCCGGGCGACCGGAGATCAATGGTACCGCCAGTTCCGCGTACCAGGCCTCAAGGTTGATGCGGCCTGAGGTTGGCGCGCGAATACCGCCACTGACGCTGGCCGCACCGGAGCCGGCCGCGCTAATGGAATCCGGGGTGTCGGCTGCAAATTCCCTGCGCTTTTCAAAGCCGGCGGCAAAGCCCAGCGGGCCCGCTGGCAGTTGAAAAAGTTCTCCGGAGATATTGGCCAGCCAGTTGACCATGCGCTGTTCATTATTCTCCACTGCGGTGAAGGTAACGAAGTCGATCATTTCCTGTGTGATCGAGCCACCACTGCCCGGTGCGTTACCGGTGCCCTGCTGACCACCGAAGATATTGAATGGCACGCACTCACCCGTGCACTGGGACAGCGGCCCTAGCGCCAGCGCCAGGCGGTCGTGATTGACCAGGTTCTCAATTGTCGCGGTTCGCTTCGATTCAGAGAAGGTATAGGATACATCCCAGTCGAAACGACGGTCAGCGACCTCGAACTCACCTTCGACCCCGCCAGTCCAACGCCAGGTATCGACATCCGAGCTGAAGTTACGAGTTCCCGCTTCGACAAACCTACGACCAATCAAGACCAGGTTGGTATTGGGGTCGAGGTCGAAGTCAAACGGGTTGAACGGGTTCTCCGCCGATACGCCAACATTCAATGGCAGGATGCCGGCCGACCCGAGGAACAGCGGAACCGGGGCCTGAAGCTGGACTGACTGCCGGTTGTTGAACATCGCTTCGGTAAATAAGCGAAATTGTGGTGAGAATTCATGCGTGGCATGCAGATACACAGAGGTCTGGTCCAGCGGGATCTGCAAGAAGTTGTCGGGTGCGAAGTTGAAGCGATCAGCCGTGCCATCGAATGGACGGAAAGCATCCAGGGAGGTTCCGGGGGCACCTTCTTGACGGGTCAGATCAAATACCTGGCCGGTGTTCGGATCGACAACAATAAACCGTCCCTCTGGTGTAGCTGATGATCCGCGGGAAATTGGCCCACCAAACGCGTCAGCGCCGAACTGCGGTACACGGGATATGGCCCGGTCGGCCGCCATGATCTCATCCTGCTTATTGTGGCTCAGGCTGAACAGAATATTGCTGCGTTCATCACCACGCCCCATGGTCAGACTGTAGGATTGCTCGTTTCCGTCATTGTCGCCAGTGACACCATACTGAGCAGAGGCCTCCGTGCCGATGAAGTCCTTGCGGGTGATGATGTTGATCACGCCAGCAATCGCGTCGGACCCGTAAACTGAGGAGGCGCCGCCGGTCAGAACTTCAATACGTTCAACGGCAGCGACCGGAATGGTGCTCAAATCTGCGCTGTTGGAAACGCCGGCCTGAGTGGTTCCCCGGACCCAGCGGCGGGAGTTGACCAGAACCAGCGTCCGTTCCGGATTGAGGTTTCGCAGGGAGACCCGCTCGCCACCATCACCGCCCGAGTCAGGTGAGTTGAAGGCGGTATTGAGCGCCGACCCTGACGAGGTCAGTTCCTGCAACAGATCGGCCAGGCGAATGTGACCGGAGCGTTCAATCTCCTGACGGTCAACCACGAGTACTGGCGCCGGCCCTTCGAAATCCGTTCGTCGGATTCGGCTGCCGGTCACTTCGATCCGGTCCACTTCCACCGCTTCCGGCTGATCCTGGGCCGCGACGTTTCCGGCCAGAAAGGCAGGAAGCGCCGTAGCAAGGGCGACGGCCATCAGACTAAGCTTGGGTTGCTGCTTGGACATACAGTGCTCTCCTCAATGTATTGTGCATTTGGCGCCGAAACGGCCAACGATCCCCTGATTGTTGTTATGAAAGCAGCGCAACGACGAACTTTGCGTTCCTCGTCTTTTCCGATCACTGCCAATTCGGTTGGGCATCAACTGTAAGAAGACCGCTAACAGCCGGAGCTTGAATGCTCCCAAAAGCAACGAAAACCTGAAGCCCTCTTAAAGACTTTTGTGATGACGTTTTTGTGAATGCCCAAGCCTCTGGAGTCTACTGGGCAGAAAAAAATGTCGCAAGCGATACCTTTAGACCTTTTTGGAATAAGGCTACAATGGCACGAGCTCCTGAAGGCGCAGCATGACATGAGTAAGTTCATCCCGGTGTCGGATTGCTGATTGCCGCTGATTGCGAACCCCGGTCACGACGATCGGTTCCTGCGTTTTCCGATCAGGTCGTCAACGACGGCCGGTTCGGCCAGGGTCGAGGTATCGCCCAGATCGGAAAAATCATTCTCGGCGATTTTTCTCAAAATTCTGCGCATGATCTTGCCGGAGCGGGTTTTCGGCAGACCGGGGGCGAACTGAATGAAATCGGGTTTGGCGATCGGCCCTATTTCAGTGCGTACCCATTGCGATAACTCACCAAGCAACTGGTCACTGGGCTCAAATCCGGACGTCAGGGTGACATAGGCATAAATGCCCTGGCCCTTGATGTCATGAGGAAATCCAACGACCGCTGCCTCGGCTACGGCCGGGTGGAGGACCAGGGCCGACTCGACTTCGGCCGTGCCCATGCGGTGGCCGGATACATTAAGGACATCATCCATGCGACCGGTGATCCACCAGAAACCGTCCTCGTCGCGCCGCGCGCCGTCGCCGGTGAAATAGACCTTGTCAAATGTGGCGAAATAGGTTTGATAGAAGCGATCATGATCGCCATAGATCGAGCGCATCTGGCCGGGCCAGGAGTCCTTGATGATCAAGGCGCCGCTGGCCGCACCGTGGAGTTCCTGGCCGTCGGAATCGACCAGCGCCGGCTCAATGCCGAAAAGGGGGAGGGTGGCCGAGCCGGGTTTCAGATCGGTGGCGCCGGGCAAGGGTGAAATGAGGATGCCACCGGTCTCGGTCTGCCACCAGGTATCGACAATGGGGCAGCGACCATCGCCGACCACGTGGTAATACCATTCCCAAGCCTGCGGATTGATCGGTTCGCCGACACTGCCCAAGACGCGCAGGCTCTTGCGTGAATGTCGTTTGACCGGCTCATCACCATCGCGCATCAGGGCGCGAATTGCGGTCGGTGCGGTGTAGAAGCTGTTGACCCGGTGCTTGTCGACCACAGCCCAGAAGCGCGAATTGTCGGGGTAATTGGGCACTCCTTCGAACATCAGCGTGGTGGCCCGGTTGGCGAGCGGGCCATAGACGATATAGCTGTGACCCGTGACCCAGCCAACGTCAGCCGTGCACCAGTAAATGTCGCCGGGCTTGTAGTCAAACACCAGTTCATGGGTCATGGCCGCATACAGCAGATACCCGCCAGTGGTGTGCAAGACGCCCTTGGGCTTGCCGGTGGACCCGGAGGTGTAGAGAATGAACAGCGGGTCTTCAGCGCTCATCTCCTCGGGCGCGCAGTGCGGGTCTGCAGCTGCCGTGATTTCCTCGTACCAGACATCGCGGCTTGCGTCCCAGCCAATATCGCCACCGGTGCGCTTGACCACGACCACTTTCTCGACGGTGGTCGCCTCGTCAGATTCGAGCGCCTTGTCGACATTGCTTTTCAATGGCACGCGCTTGCCGCCACGCACGCTTTCATCGGCCGTGATGATCACAGTGGACTGGCAGTCGACGATGCGGTTGGCCAGGGCGCCCGGCGAGAAGCCGCCGAAAACCACCGAATGAACCGCGCCGATGCGCGCGCACGCCAGCATCGCCACCGCGGCTTCCGGGATCATCGGCATATATAGCGTCACCCGATCGCCTTTTTTGACCCCCTGGCTTTTAAGCGCATTGGACAGGCGGCAGACCATCTCGTGCAACTGTCGATAGCTGATGATTCTGTGCTGATCCGGGTCGTCACTTTCCCAGATGATGGCTGTCTGCTCGGCATGCTCGGCCAGATGGCGGTCAATGCAGTTGTAAGCCACGTTCAGTGTGCCATCCTCGAACCAACGGATATGCAGATCATCCCGGGCAAACGAGCAATCCTTGACCTTTGAAAACGGCTTGATCCAGTCCAGTCGGGCCAGAGCCTGATCGCCCCAGAAGCTGTCGGGGTCGTTGATCGAAGCGGCGTACATTCGCTTGTACTGCTCGCGATTGACCAGCGCTTCGCTCATGGATTCCGGTACCGGATAGGTTTTGATCTCTGACATGACTTCCACACCACCATTGTTTGATTTTCCTTGATAGTAGCAAGGTTGGACGTCAGGGCGTATCAGACTTGAGTCGCTGGTGAGATTTGGCTGCTGGGTTATTGGCCGAGGCCGGCCACTGCCGGCCTCGTAACCGTATCAATAGTTCATTCGGTCCCGACACGACTCAGTTCATCTACGCGCCGGTAGATGTAGCTCCAGTAGTCGCTGATCGCGTCGGAAAACTCCTCGCGCAGGCGGGCCGTTTCCTCTTCGCCGCGATGTCGTTCGACCGTGGCCCAGACGTTGCGCTGGCGGTCATCGAGGGCGGCAAAATCGGCGAACTGGGCGACGACGAAATAGTCGGGCGCATCCCGCCCGCCCTCGACGTCGTACCACACACCGGGGTTGCTGTCCTCGTCGGCCCGCAAGACCTCGATGACCTGGTTGACAACACGGAAGAAGGCACCATGGTCGGCAACCTTGAAATTGTGGACCTCCACCACCTCGAAGTCGTCGATTGGCTGGCTCATTTGCGGCAACTCACGGGCAACCAGGTGGGTCGATTCAGCAACATGGGGATTGATCTGTTCGTCGACGATCTCCTGACATGCTTCGCCGGCAGGATCCTGGGCGCCGAACTCGGCCCAGCCGGCAACTGGAAACGCTGCGGTGAAAGCCGGGCCCTTGCCCTGGACCCGGTGCCAGACGCTCCACTCCATCTCACCTTCATTTTCGAGATAACAATCCCGCCAGGCTCTGACGCCGTCCCGAAATTCCCGTGCCTGGGTGGGCTGGATTGTGAGCTCGATCAGGCTGAGCAAAGGCCCTCGCTGTTCCTCCTGGGCCTGTACCTGACCGGCAGCCGTCGCTACCAGAACCACAAGAATGGCCGTTAACAAGTTTCCTGCTTTCATATTTGCGCTCCTCGTTCAATGGCATCGGTCGTCGTGGGGACTTCAGGGGCCCGTACCCGCCTGACAGCGCGACCGTTCACACTGTCAATCCTGAATTTCTTCATCTTTTTCGGCCGAAGCGGGACCATCATTGGTTCTTCTCTCGGCTTCGAAACAATCCGCGGCGGCTCACCGTGATTGTTATTAAGGTTGAATCGCGACACCGTTCTTTCTCGGCATGGATTCGTTACAGAGTGCGGCAGATCAGTCAGTGCTTCCGCGCGGCATCGCACACGAATGACCGCCAGATAGTCTTGAGGCAGCCTCGAGATTTCTCGAATTGGTTGGTCTGATAGCGTCAGCGTGTATCCTGCACAAGCAGACCGTTGTTGATAAGGAAATCGAAATCGTGATCCGTCTATTTGTTTTTGCCGGCTTGCTGCTCTGCTTCGCGGTAATGGCCGATGAGCCTCCGGCCTGGCCCGGGCAGGTGCCTGAGCGGGCAGAGGGCGAAGGTCCCTTTGTACGACTGATTTTGCGCGGTGTCATGCTGGTCGACGGCACCGGGGCGCCGCCGTTCGGCCCGGTTGACATTGTCATTGAGGGAAACCGGATTGCGGAGATCCGCAATGTCGGTATGGGTGGCATCCTGGTCGAGCATGAACGCCGTCCTCAGGCCGATGAGAGCACGCGCGAGTACGATCTGGATGGCATGTATGTCCTGCCGGGGTTCATCGATCTGCATGGCCATATTGGTGGCAGCGGGCAGGGCGTGTCGGCTGACTACATTTTCAGGCTGTGGATGAGTCACGGAGTGACGACAGTTCGTGACCCGGGCAGTGGCACTGGCATCGAGTGGATGCTGGCGCATCGCGACAAGAGTGCCCGCGATGTGATTACCGCACCGCGCCTGCATGCCTATGTCACCTTTGGCCGTGACCATGAAGAGCCAATCACAACGCCGGAACAGGCCCGGGCCTGGGTTCGCAGCATTGCCGAGGCCGGCGCGGACGGCATCAAGTTCTTCGGCGCCCGGCCGGACGTGCTGGCAGCGGCGATCGATGAGGCAGGCAAGGTGGGTATCGGAACGACCATGCACCTGGCCCAGCTTCACGTTACCCGCACCCACATGCTGGATGCGGCCCGCATGGGCTTAGACAGCATGGAGCACTGGTATGGCTTGCCCGAGTCCATGTTTACCGACCGGACGGTGCAGGACTATCCCCACGACTACAACTACAGCGACGAGCAGGATCGTTTTGCCGAGGCCGGTAGGCTCTGGCGTCAGGCTGCCGGTCCGGACAGCCCGCGCTGGCTGCAGGTGCGCGATGAATTGATCGAGCTGGATTTCACCATCGTCCCGACGCTCAACATCTACCAGGCCAATCGCGATTTGATGCGCGAGCGAACAGCCGAATGGCACCCGCTCTATACCCGACCGGAATTGTGGGATTTCTTCGAGCCATCGCGCACGGCTCACGGATCCTACTGGTTTGACTGGAACACGGCGATCGAGATCGACTGGAAGGATAATTTCCGTCGCTGGATGGCCTTTCTGAATGACTACAAGAACCACGGCGGCCGGGTCGCGACCGGCTCCGACTCGGGGTTCATTTACAAGACTTACGGTTTTGGGTTCATTAGTGAACTCGAACTTTTACAGGAAGCCGGCTTTCATCCGCTGGAAGTCATTCGCGCCGCGACCCTGAGCGGCGCCGAAGCCCTGGGCATCGCCCGGGATCTGGGGACCATCGAAGTCGGCAAGCTCGCCGACCTGGTCGTGGTGGCGGAAAATCCTGTGCACAATCTGAAGGTACTTTATGGCACCGGCGCCGTACGGGTCGATCGCGAAAACAGGGTCTACCGTTCTGGTGGGGTCCGCTACACGATCAAGAATGGCGTCGTGTACGACGCCGACCAATTGCGGGCCGGCCTGCGCGACGAAGTCCGCCGCGCATGGGAAGAGCAGGGTCGTGTCCTGACCCAACCCGGCATGGATGGAAGCCGGGATGAATGAGCGCGAGGACCTCCCGCGCTGACTCAAGGGCTGGACTGGAATCGATCCTGGAAAATTTCGTTGTTCAATATTCGGGCCGGCCCGCCCTGGAACAGGATGACGCCATTGGCCGGGCGCAAATCGCCCAGTTCGCCGTCGGTCAATTCCAGAGTCCAGCTGTTGTCATCGCTACTGGAAAACTGGCCGAAGCTCTGCCAGCGGATGGTGGAAATATCGCCTGGCACATCGGGGGCATAAACGCGGAACTGCCAGGCGTCATCAAACGCGGTGCCGGCCTTGTCGTGATAGATGATGCGGACTTGCGCGCCGGGGCAGTCCGGAATCTCGAAGCGCAGCATGCCGTAGGGATATTCGAAGTTGGGATCGAGCGGAAAGGTGTTCTTGCTCAAGGCATGGACGTTCATGATCCGTGCGCACTGGCTCCGATCCTTTTCAACCAGCTCCACGGAGACGAACTCGCTGATCCCGCGTGCACTGCCCGTGGCGGCATGCAGCGATGCGACATCGGCTTGCAGGAAGTCCGGTATGCCGTCGCCATTGCCGTCACCGCCGTTCGGTGCACCTTGCTCGATGCTGTCGGGGACGCCGTCAATGTCTTCGTCGGGCACCTGCTCGATGCGGTACACGCCGCCGCGTGTGCCGGCATAGAGCACCGGGTTGGCGCCGGACTTGTCGATCGCAAGGCTGGTGGCTGAATCGACCGGCAGGCCGATGCTGTAGGAGACCCAGTTGGCGCCACCGTCTTCGGTGCGATAGATCGAACCGGGGTTGTCAAAGGTGCCGCCGCCGGCGGCGTAGGCCACATCGGCGTTGTCCGGGTCGACCAGCAGCCAGCGGATGTCGATGTCATCGGGAATGCCGTTGCTCGCCGCAACCCAGTTGGCGCCGTGATCGGTGGAGCGGAAGATGATCGTGGGACGAAACTCGAATGGAGGATCGGCTGCGGCGTACAGAATGTGGGGCGCCGAGGGCGCCAATGCCAGGGCCAGCACATCCCAGTGCGATGAAGTGGGATCGTCCTCATCGAAACGCGGCAGGCCATTGCTGCTCAGGCTCCAGGAAGCACCGCCGTCGGTGGATTTGAAAACACCGTTGTCGATATCCGGCTGGACATCGGCCATATTTCCCACTCGATTCAAAAAGGTGCCTGCGTAGAGAGTTTGCGGTTCCGCCGGGTCGATGACCAGGGGCACGACCTGACTGACGAAGAAACCACCGTTGACATCGTCAAAAGGCGGTATCGGCAGGCCGGCATGCGCAGCGCTCCAATTGGCGCCGGCATCGGTGGATTTGTGAATGCGCGCCGCGTGTACGGTTGGGACCATCGTGCCACCGTCGTCGGCGTAGCTGATATGGCCGTTGCCAGCGACGTAAACGGTTTGCAACGGGCCATCGCCTTCAGTGCCGCTGCCGCTGGTTAGATCCAGCGCCAGTGAACGCATGACCGTGGCCCAGACCGGCCCGGGCGACCAGCTTGGGACCGGAATGCCATTGCCCGACTCGCTCCAGCTCGCCGCGCCGGTAGTGGATTTGAATACACCGGTATTGAACGGTCTTGGCGGCAGGGCGACGTCCGGAATCTCGAAACCCCAACCGGCCGAATACACGGTAGTGAGTAAGGGATTACTCGATTCGTTGGGGTCGACGGCCAGCGCGCGCACGCCGCCGGAATCCAGTCCGCCAGTGCTCAGCGACCAGGATGCGCCAGCGTCGAACGTAACAAACAGATTGTCGGCTACCGACTGCGTAGCGTCACCAAACCCGGCGTAGATGATGCTGCTGTTCTGCGGGTGGATTGCCAGGGCACGTATATTGGTGCTGCGCAGACCGTTGTTGCGTCGCTGCCAGGTACTGCCCGCATCCGGCGAACGAAAAAAGCCGGTGAAATCAGTGCCGACGAAGAGGACATCCGGCGCGCCGGGTTTGAGCGCCAGGGTGGCGCCGCCGCCGTTGTACCCGCCGGCCGCCGCCGGACCCATGCCATTGCTGATGATGCTGAAAGCGGTACCATTGTCTTCTGTCAGTAGCAGCCCATTGCGACCGCCGGCAAACCAGCGGTCAGCATTGGTGGGGTCGAATGCGACCGAGCGAACGAGCAACTGAAATGAATCCAGTGCGGAGACATTGCTGAAGCTGGCGCCGGCATCGTTGCTCAAATACACCAGGCTCGACCCGCTGGAGTGCCAGGCCAGGATGCGCCCGCCGGTGGTGGCCTGCAGACTCATCTGACCGGGGGCTCCGGCCGCAGGAACCGTCGCCTCACCCCAGTTCAGGCCGCCATCGGTGCTGAGGAACAGCGCTCGATCACTTTCGCCGAAACGTTGGGCGTGGGCCAGGATCCGATCCCGGTTGTCCGGCAGTATCGCGAAGCCAAAGACGAATTCGAACTCGTCGTTGTCCAGACGGGTCCAGCTTTGCCCGGCATTGGTGCTGCGGCGCAATCCGCCGCTAAGGGTTGCGATCGTGATTTCGGCCGGGGATGCGGGGTTGATATCGAAAGCAAACACGGTCCCCCAGGTCGGGTCAAAGCCCGGCGAGGGCTCGGTCCAATTGGCGCCGGCATTGGTTGTCTTGTAGATCCGGCCAGCTACGCTGACATAGAGGACGTCGGCATCGGTCGGGTCCACCGCCATACGCCAGGCAAAGCGGTAAGGCAGCCCTTCGCTGATGTCCTGCCAGGTCAGGCCCTCGTTATCGCTGCGAAAGACCCCGCCACCGCCACCGGCGTAGATGCGCTCCGGCTGATCAGGCGAAACCACGACGCTGGTCAACTGGCCGCCGTCGGGTCCGGATGAGGTCCAGACGCCGGGGCCTGCAAACAAGGGGCTTGCGGCAAGCACCAGGCCAAAAGCGAGCAGGCGAAATACGCCCGGCCCGAAAGTGTTCGGGGCCGCATGAACGGGACTGCGCATACCAAGACTCCCTGTGAGAAAGTGTATTGTTATAGGGAGATATACGTATTGTAGGACCAAACCGTGCCAATTCGCTCCGGAACCAGCTCATCAAATCGACGGGATCGAGCGGTAAGTGGTGAAAAATTCATGTGGAAAGGAGTAGGAAGAATATGAGATTGAATCCGTTGTATCTGCTGGCCGGATTGCTATTGTCCGGCGTTGTGCAGGGCGGCACGGTCGATCAGTTCTGGGCCAAGCTTCACCAACTTTGCGGGCAGGCTTTTGAAGGTCAACTGATCGCCTCGCCAGGGGGCCACATGGCCGATGAGCGTTTGTTGATGCACGTGCGCGACTGCGGTGAAGAGCGAATCCGGATTCCGTTCGTGGTCGGCGACAACCTGTCGCGAACCTGGGTGCTGACCCGGATCGACGGGCGAATTGAGCTTCGCCACGACCACCGCCATCCTGACGGCAGCCCGGAGGAAGTGACGATGTACGGGGGGCTCTCGCCCAATCGGGGCAGCGCCAATGCGCAGATCTTTCCCGCCGACGACCGGACGCTCGACTCCCTGGCCGACAACTATCCCAATGTGTGGCTGATGGAGGTCCATCCGGGAGAGAAATTCGTCTATTATGTCCGGCGGCTGGCCACCGAGCGCCATTACCACGTGGAATTCGATCTGACAACGACGATTGAACCACCGCCAGCGCCATGGGGCTGGGAAGACTGATACAATGGCCGGCTGCCTAACTCATCCTACCGGCCCCAGTTCATGAAACTTCGTAATATCGCCATCATCGCCCACGTCGACCACGGCAAGACCACCCTAGTTGATCAGCTTCTGCGCCAATCCGGCGAATTTGCCGCCCATGAGCGCCTGACCGAACGGGTCATGGACTCCGGTGACCAGGAGCGCGAGCGCGGCATCACCATCCTGGCCAAGAATACCGCCATCACCTGGCAAGACTGGCGGATCAATATCGTCGATACCCCGGGGCATGCCGATTTCGGCGGTGAGGTCGAGCGTGTGCTGTCGATGGTCGATTCGGTGTTGCTGCTGGTCGATGCCGTTGACGGTCCGATGCCGCAGACCCGCTTCGTGACCCAGAAAGCCTTCGCCATGGGCTTCAAGCCGATCGTTGTGGTCAACAAGGTCGATCGGCCCGGCGCGCGCCCGGACTGGGTACTGAACCAGACCTTCGACCTGTTCGACAAGCTGGGTGCGACCGATGAGCAACTGGATTTTCCGGTTATCTACGCTTCTGCCCTGAATGGCTATGCCAGTGACAGCGCTGATGTCACCGAAGGCGACCTGACGCCACTGTTTGAAGCGTTGATCAAGCACGTCCCGCCGCCGCCGGTCGATCCGGACGGCCCGTTCCAGATGCAGATCTCCACGCTGGCCTACTCGACCTACGTTGGATTGATCGGCATTGGACGCATTCGTCGCGGTCGGGTCAAGACCAATCAGCCAGTGATGGTGGTTGACCGCGAAGGCAAGAAGCGCCAGGGTCGCGTGCTCCAGGTGCTGGGATTCAAGGGTCTCAAGCGCGAAGAGATCGAGGAAGCGGCCGCTGGTGATATCGTCGGCATTTCCGGACTGGAAAAGATTGGCATTTCCGACACCCTGTGCGATCTGAGCCAGGTCGAGGCGCTGCCACCGTTGACCGTCGACGAGCCGACCATCCACATGACCTTCCAGGTCAATGACTCGCCATTTTGTGGCCGCGAAGGCAAGTTCCTGACCAGCCGCCAGGTGCGCGCGCGCCTGTACCAGGAAGCCACCCACAACGTCGCCCTGCAGGTTAGCGACACCGGCGACCCCGACCAGTTCGACGTCGCCGGTCGCGGTGAGTTGCACTTGTCGGTATTGATCGAGACCATGCGCCGCGAGGGTTTTGAACTGGCCGTTTCGCGCCCGCGGGTGCGCAAGCGCGAGATTGACGGTGTTATCCACGAGCCGTGGGAAAGCGTTGTCCTCGATCTCGAAGAGGCCTACCAGGGCGCGGTGATGCAGGCCATGGGCGAGCGCAAGGCGCAGTTGAAGGACATGCAGCCCGACGGACGCGGGCGGGTGCGGCTCGACTACATCGCACCAGCTCGTGGGCTGATCGGTTTTCAGAGCCAGTATCGGACCATGACGGCCGGCACCGGGCTGTTCTTCCGCGTGTTCGACCACTGGGGCCCGGAAACCGAAAAGTTCGCCAGCCGCATCAACGGCACCTTGATCAGCATGGACATGGGTACGACTGTCGCATTCGCCCTGTTCAACCTGCAGGATCGCGGCAAGCTGTTCGTCGGCCCCGGCGAGGATGTGTACGAGGGCATGATCATCGGTTTGCATTCGCGCGAGAACGACCTGGTCGTCAACCCGCTCAAGAAGAAGCAGCTGACCAACATCCGCGCCGCCGGCAAGGACGATGCGCTGCTGCTGACCCCGCCGATTCGCATGAGCCTGGAACAGGCGCTGGAATTCCTGGCCGATGATGAATTGCTGGAGGTCACCCCGGAAAACATCCGCCTGCGCAAGCGCCTGCTCAAGGAAACCGACCGCAAGCGCGCCAGTCGGGCTTGACGGACGGGAGACGGAAGACGGAAGCCTTGATCCTTGCTCCTTGATCCTTGCTCCTTGAGCCTTGAGCCTTGAGCCTTATCGGGTAGCATAGAAGTCCATTTCAACCGGCATTCTATCCATGGACTTCACGCCCTCCCCGAAGGCTCGGGACATTGGCAAGCGCCTTCATCGGTTTATGCGCGACCGGGTCGAACCGGTCGAGGCGGATTATCATCGTCAACTTGCGGCCCTCGATAACCCGTGGCAGGTGTTGCCGATCATCGAGGAGCTCAAGTCAGCAGCCCGTGAGCAGGGACTGTGGAACCTGTTTCTGCCGGATGATGACCTGGGACAGGGGCTGTCGAACCTGGATTACGCGCCGCTGGCCGAGCGCATGGGTCGATTCTTCATCGCGCCGGAAATCTTCAACTGCAACGCCCCCGACACCGGCAACATGGAGGTGCTCTACCATTATGGGTCCGATGAGCAGAAGGACCGTTGGTTGACACCTCTTTTAGCTGGTGAGATCCGATCGGCCTTTTGCATGACCGAGCCGGCCGTGGCCTCATCGGATGCCACCAACATGCAAGCCACCGCGCTGGCCGACGGCGACACGGTGGTGCTCAATGGTCGCAAGTGGTGGTCGACCGGCATTGGTCATCCCAATTGCAAGGTCGTCATCTTTATGGGATTGACCGATGTGGAAGCAGACCGTCATCATCGTCACTCGATGGTGCTGGTCCCGCTCGATACGCCCGGGGTGAAGGTCGAGCGCATGTTGAACGCGATGGGCTATCACGATGCGCCGTTTGGCCATGGCGAGGTCAGCTTTACGGATGTTCGCCTGCCGGCCAGTGCCATTATCGCCGGCCCTGGCAAGGGTTTCGAGATTGCGCAGGGTCGTCTCGGGCCGGGGCGCATTCATCACTGCATGCGCCTGATCGGCCTGGCCGAACGAGCCCTGGAACTGGCGTGCCGACGGGCCCTTTCACGGGAGGCTTTCGGCCGTCCGCTGGCCAAGCTGGGCGGCAACGCCGAACGGATTGCCGAGGCGCGGATTGGGATCGAGCAGGCGCGCTTGCTGGTGCTCAAGGCCGCCTGGAGCCTGGATCAGCGCGGCATCGTGCGCTCCATGAGCGAAGTCTCCCAGATCAAGGTGGCCGTACCGTCCATGGCCCAGAGCGTGATCGACATGGCCATGCAACTGCATGGTGGCGGTGGAATGTGCGACGATTTCCCGCTGGCCGCTGCCTGGACCGCCGCCCGCGCCCTGCGCCTGGCCGACGGGCCTGACGAAGTCCACCGCGGCCTGGTGGCGCGCTTTGAACTGGGCAAGTACCGATAAAGGGACGTCCGTCCCCGAACTCGCTGTCGCGAAAGGAACAAGAAAACCTCACCACAGAGGCACGGAGGTCACAGAGAAAAGCAAAATAACGTATTGTTTTTTCAATGCGTTTCTCTGTGTGCTCTGTGTCTCCGTGGTAAACCTGTTTTTTTGTTCCATGAGAGCCATTCAGAGGTCCCTGGCAACGTTCGCCCATTGCGGTATCCTTGCACGCTGTTCCTTCAAGTGTGAGTACCGGCCGTGTCCATTCGCAAATTTCTGATTATTCTGATTTCCGGTCTTTTCCTTTCTGCCTGTGGTGATCCGGCGCCCTATTCGGCCGATGAGACGGAATCCTCTTCACCGGCGAGCGAGAGCGCTGCCGATGCAGTTGACGAAGACGAGCGGATCGCACGTCTGGATGTTTTGTATGAGCAGTATTTCGAGGACTCTTTGGCCCTCAATCCGCTGCGAGCGACCTTCATGGGTGACCATCGCTGGTCGGACCGCTGGCCGAATTCACTGGGCGAAGAACATCGCGCCGAGACGTTGGCCCTGCAGCAGCATTATCTGGCGCGGCTGCGCGAGATTGGTTCGGAGGGTCTTGAGGGTCAGGATCTGCTCAGTTACCGGATGTTCGAAAGCGACCGGCTGCGCTCGATCGAGGGGGCTGAGTACCCGGATCACCTGATGCCGATCAACCAGTTTCGCAACCCGGTCAATACCCTGGTGATGCTGGGATCCGGCACTGGCGCGCAGCCTTTCGGCACTATCGCCGATTACGATAACTGGCGCCAGCGGGCCACCGAGTGGGTGGTCTGGGCCGACCAGGCCATCGTCAACATGCGCGAAGGCATTGAACGCGACCTGGTGCAGCCACGCATCCTGATCGAGCGCACCCTGGATCAACTCGACAACCACCTGGTCAACGATCCCACCGAAAGCCTGCTGTATCGGCCAGTGGCTGAATTTCCGGAAGACCTCGACCCGGATGAATTCGAGCGCATCAGCAGCGAATACCAAAGCCTGATTGCCGATACGCTGATGCCGGCCATCCAGCGTCTGCGTGATTTCCTGGCAGGTGACTACCTGGCCGCCAGCCGCGAGACGGCCGGCATGCACGCCCTGCCCGGTGGGGAGGAATGGTACGCCAGGCTGGTCGCCAACACGACGACCACAGATCTGACGCCGGCCGAGATCCACCAGATCGGCCTGGACGAGGTCGAGCGCATCCACGCCGACATCCACGAGGTTATGGCCCAGGTTGATTTCGACGGCGACCTGGATGCCTTTTTCGAGTTCACGCGCACCGATGAGCAATTCATTTTCGACTCGCCGGAAGATTTGATCGCTGCCCACGAAGCCCTGCGTGAAGTTGTCGATGCGGTGGTGCCGCAGTTTTTCACCTTGTTGCCGGAGGCCGATTACGAAATCCGTGCGGTCGAGCCTTTCCGTGAGCGCAGCGCTGCAGGTGGTTCCTACATGCGTCCCGCTGCCGACGGCTCCCGGCCCGGCATCTTCTATGCCAACACCTATGACCTGAGCGCCCGGCCAACGTGGGCGGTGGAAAACCTGTTCCTGCACGAAGCCGCCCCGGGGCACCATTTCCAGATCGCCCTGCAGCAGGAAACCGAAGACCTGCCGCGCTTCCGGCGTTTCGGCAGCTATACCGCCTACGTCGAAGGTTGGGGCCTGTATTCCGAATGGCTCGGGCACGAGATGGGTATCTACGAGGACCCTTACTCACGCTTCGGCGCCCACGCGGCCGAGTTGTGGCGGGCCATTCGTCTGGTGGTGGACACCGGGTTGCACTACCACGGCTGGACGCGTGAGCAGGTGCTCGAATACATGTACGCCAACTCGCCGGCAGCCGAGGCGCGCGCGGTCTCCGAGGCCGAGCGCTACATGGCCATCCCGTCCCAGGCACTGGCCTACAAGATCGGTGAATTGCGAATTCGGGAACTGCGGACCGAGGCCGAAGCCGCTTTGGGCCAGGCATTCGACATTCGGGAATTTCATGCCCGGGTTCTCGAAACCGGCGCCGTCCCGCTGGACGTGCTCGCCGCCCACATCCGTGATTGGGTCCACGAAGTCAAGAGAAAACCTTGACGGTAAGCGGAACTCTTATGGTTCCTTAACCTGAGACTTACTGGCTTCTTAACCAAGTGCGTGAGAGGGTTAAGTCGCAAGACCATGGTTTACCAGTTTCACCAAATAGGGGTTGATCGCAAATACAGACAATGTAGAAGGAGATCAACTATGAAACTCAATACAAGCTACGGACTCATTCTCGCGCTCGGCCTCATGCTGGCGTTTCCCGCACAAGCCGAAGACGACGGCCTCATGCAGTCGCTAAATGATGCGCGGCTGGAAGGTCAGTTGTGGAGCGCTTATGCACTCAATCAGCATCTCTCACCGTTCGATATCAGTGTCGATGTGGAGGCCGGAGCTGCGGTCTTGACCGGCACGGTCGAAGAATCGGTGCAAAAGGATCTGGCTGAAGAGATCGCAATCGGCACAAGCGGCATCGACAAGGTCGACAACCAGCTGAAGGTCGGCGACACCGGCAAGGCCCGGCGCACTGCGGATCGCGACATCGATCGCGGCTTTGGCGACCGGGTGTCGGATGCCACTACAACGGCGACGGTCAAATCGAAGCTGCTGTGGAACCGCAACACCGGTGGCCTGGGCATCAAGGTCTCGACCGAAAATGGTGTTGTCACCCTCGAAGGCGATGCCGACAGTAAAGCCAGCATGGAGTTGGCCGAACGCCTCGCCGCCAATACCGAAGGGGTGGAATCGGTTGACAATCAGCTCAGCGTGACCGGCGCCCGAGGAGCCTCGGCCGATGCGTCGCGTGATTTCGGTGACTCGGTATCAGATGGCTGGATCACGACCAAGGTCCGTTCCACGCTGCTGTTCTCCCGTGATGTTCCGGGCACCGGTATTTCCGTGGAGACCCGGGACGGCGTCGTGATACTGGAAGGAGAAGTGGATAGCGAGGCCGCCAAGCGGCGCGCCGTTGCGCTGAGCGCCGATGTCCAGGGTGTCCAGCAAGTCAATGCCGACGAGCTTCGCGTTACTGGTAGCTGAGCTGGTATTTGGCCAAACGCAAGTCCAAGGCAACAAGCTTCCCGGCCCCGGAACTATCCAGGGTCGGGAAGTTTCCTTATAACCAGCATATGTTTTCTTTATCCGGCCATAGAATGAAGGGTTAGAGGCCTTTAGCGATGCTTTAACACGGTATTATGTGCATTGTTTGCCATTTGATGACTCATGTCTAAAAAAGACCCAAAGGCCCAGCCGGAAAGCAACGGCGATATTGCCTTCAGCGACCTCGGTCTGCCCGATTCGCTACTCCAGGTTCTAGCTGAGCTGGGCTACGAAGCCCCATCTCCGATCCAGTCGAAGACCATTCCGATTCTGCTTTCGGGCAGCGACCTGGTGGGTCAGGCCCAGACCGGGACCGGCAAGACCGCGGCTTTCGCGTTGCCGGTGCTGGCCCGTCTGACGCCGGAGATGAGCAGGCCTGCCGCCCTGGTGCTGGCGCCGACCCGCGAGCTTGCGATTCAGGTGGCTGAAGCCTTTCATCGCTATGCCGCTCACATTCCGGGTTTTCACGTGCTGCCCATCTATGGTGGCCAGGCTTATGGTCCGCAATTGGCCGGGCTGCGGCGCGGTCCCGATGTGGTGGTCGGCACACCCGGCCGGGTAATCGATCACATCAAGAAGGGTACGTTGGACTTGAGTGGCCTGAGCACGCTGGTGCTGGATGAAGCCGACGAAATGCTGCGCATGGGCTTTATTGATGATGTCGAGCATGTCCTGGCCCAGATGCCGGACACGGCCCAGATCGCCCTGTTTTCGGCCACCATGCCAGAGCCGATCCGGCGCATTGCCCAACGCTATCTCAAAGATCCCCAGGAAGTCACCATCCGGTCGAAAACCACAACTGCCGCGTCGATCAACCAGCGCTACTGGCTGGTCAGCGGCATGCACAAGCT
>JBGTLI010000153.1:0-10806 GCA_041744195.1 Wenzhouxiangella sp.
GTGGCATGATCTGCGCGAAGATGGGCTTGATGGGGCGATGGTGCGGCGTTGGCTGGCTTCTGTTGGTCCGGAGGCGTTGGTCAATCGCCGGTCTACAACCTGGCGCGCACTTGATGAGCGTCAACGGGTGGCGGCGATGGAGGAGGATGGGGCGGTTGAACTTCTGCTCGAGGCTCCGACTTTGATCAAGCGGCCCTTGATTGAGCAGGGCGAGCGTATTCTGCTGGGTTTTGATGCCAAGGTCATAGAAGCGCTGTAAACTGGGCGGATGAATGAAGTCGCCTGCGAAACCACCCGCCTGACGCCGGCACCCGTCGCGCCGTCGAAACGGAGCTGTCCGCCCACCGCGCCCTCCTCGAAGCCATCTAAGGAGGGCTTGGGGAAGTGCTTGTGGCTGAAACGACCGGCCTGACAAATGCGTTGTTCCGACTTTTTTCAGGCTATGTCGAGCATTCATCGGCGACGCCGGAAACCGCCCGGGGAAGAGAAAAAATATCACTTGACAACAGTCTGGCCGAGACCTAAATTAGCCGCACATTAGGTTAGTCAGGTTTGGCGGATCGAGAACAAAACGCTTTGATTCGTCGGCCTTACTGGCCGGATCAAGGGAACGGCGCTGGGGCGCGCTGCTTTCCCACAAGTGTTTGTTCAAGGCTGAAAATTGCAGTTTTCGTTGAAGCTCAAGCTTTAACGAAGGTTGTGAGGTTCTGACCATCCGTCACCGTTCTGACTTGTATCGGCAAACCTGGGTCCGTTTATGGCCCCAGGAATTTTGAGTGGAGCGCTCAATCATGCTGTTCTCGGAAACCCGTTGGTGGTTTGTAATCAGCCTGTCTTCTTTGTTTGTCGTTCTTCTGCCGCACTCAGTGGCCTCCGAGTCGGGTCTAAGTGACATCTCGTCGCTTTCGGTGAGTGTTGATCAGGAAAGCCTTGAGGACGGCTATTTCAGTCTGACCTTTTCCCCAGAGCATGAAACCTTGCTCTCGGCAGATGATTACTTCATCCAGATTTTCGTTGAACATGGAGACGACACTGCCAGTTTCGCGATACTGGATTGGTCGGAGCATTTTTTCTCCCAAGCAGCTGGAGAGTATTTTTACAGGGCTCGCGTCTGTCGTTCAGAGCCGGGCAGGCGGGACGAGTGCGGACTACTGACTGAAGCGGTTGTGGTTCACGTTCCCGAGAGCCTTGGGTTTTCAGCGCCACGGCCGCAAGAGTCGGAGGTCTCGATCGCTGCAGTTGGGCCCGCGGCGGTGTTCCCGGGACAGTACATGTCCACTTTGACTGAGGCGAACGCCTGGCAGCTCAACTGGGTCAATACCCTTCGCTTCCCTCATGATCCAAACGCCGGCCAACAGCATTTCTATTCCGCCATAGTGCGCTGGGTGACCTATGAATTCAGTCCGTCACACAATCGCTACATTCCGATCTGGCTGTGGGCGCATGTGGATAACCTCAGCCCATCGGCCAACTTCTACTCTGGAGCACTGTATTACCGTCAGCGGGTTTCTGGCCAGAATGTTGATTACAACATTGGAACAGTCGAGTTCACTGTCACTCCGGGCAACGCCGAGCAGGTGGGCGTCAGATGGCGGACCCAGCGTGCAGGGATGTACTCGGGACAGACGGTCAACACCTGGGTCAATGATACGCTGGTTTACGCTAGCGCGATCGCACCTGGAACTCAACCGGCAAATCATGATCATTACCAGGGCGATTGGGCGCGTCCAGTCGCATCGGGCGGCTTTGACCCGAGCTTTTCTGTTTCGATATGGATCGAGAAGAACCAGGAATCCCATTTATACCTGTTCATGGATCAGGCCGGGCATCCTGTATGGGCTCGGGCGGACTGGCGCAATGCCCACTCTCATCCGCCAGCCGTCAGTCAAGAAGATTTCTGCGCTTTCACCGTCTTTGATGGAGTGGCGCCAAACGGGCCCGCACCTGCTGGCCACCAAGTTACCGTGGTTCCGCTCGGCTGCCAGTTCTCGGGGCCCTTTAATACCGCCCGTCGGTACGACCCGGTTACTGAGGGCGCAACGCGTCGTGGCGCGCTTTGGACGAATCTTCAGTTGCCTGCCTATCGCCCTGGGTCCCTGGTCATTGGCACCTCGGGAAATTTACAGCCAATTGAAAAGCTGACCCACTTTCATGACATCAGGGCAATCATCAATGGCTCGGAGTCGGCTTCGGTGTGCACCGTCAGCAGCGGCACGGCGTGCCCGCTTCAGCTGAAGTGGTATCTCGATGGATACTACCCTCAAGCCAGTGTGTTTCGACTGAATGTGACCACAGGTGTCCGGACACTGGTCTCCAGCAATGTTGCTGCCGCCATGCCGGCCTTCAGTCATACCGTCAATGGATTCGGAAACTATCGATTCGAGCTGAGACGTACATCGAGCGCTTCATCCACACTGATCGCATTGAGCCAGACCATCCAGGTTGTTTCGGGAAATGCCGAAGCCCCCCCGGCAGCCCTGGCGGACCCAGCCCTTGCAATGGACGCTACCAGCGCCACGGTGGGTGCTACTCGTGGCCAGTTCCAAGTCTCGGAAAGTGGCTCAGCGAGTTATGCCATTCCAGTGATGACTGCACCATCCGGCGGTGGAATGGCGCCTGAGGTGGCGCTGAGCTACAACAGTCAATCAGGCAATGGCTTGGTCGGGCTGGGCTGGACTCTTGGCGGCGCCAGCTCGATCAGTCGCTGCGGGCAAACGCTCGAGGCCGGCGATCCCAGGCCAATGGCCGTGACTCTGACCAGTCATGACCGCTTCTGCCTTGATGGTCAGCGACTGATTTTGACCACTGGTGATTATTACGGTGCCAATGGGGCCGAGTACAGGCTGGAAGTTGATCAACTGGTCAGGGTGCAATCCTTCAAGCCCGGAGGCAGTCCGTCCAGTGCAGGGCCGACGCGGTTCAAAGTCTGGCGTAAGGACGGGACCGTGAGCTGGTACGGCGCGGTCGATGACAGCGGCAACAACCATTCATCGCGTGTCCGCAGCAAGGTGGCTGGCGACCCTGTGCTGATGTGGCATGTTGGCCGTATCCAGGATAGTGCTGGGAACTACATGATTTTCAACTGGCAGGATTGGCATCCCGGCGCCAACAGCGTCGATGTCGAAACAACGCTCGCCTCGATTCAATATGGTGGCCACACCAGCCTACCGGATCTCAACAATCAGATCCTGTTTACATATGCCGACCGACCCGTTTCCGATCGCTCGGTGGGTTATGTGGCTGGGTCGAGGATTCGAAGCACAAAACGCCTTGTAGAGATACGAAGCCTGGCAGACAACATCGAGATCAGACGCTACAACCTCACTTATCGGGCGTCGATCAGCGACAGCGCACAACGCAGCCTGTTGCAATCTGTACAGGAGTGTCGGCAGGCCCAATGCTTACCCCCAACCACATTCACCTGGAATACGGCGTCTTTGGTGCTTGCTGGGACTACAACCAATCCGACGGCTGATTTTCAGTTTGACAACAACATCATCCACCCCGTACCTGGCGACATCAATGGCGATGGTCTGGTTGATCTGATCTATTTAGAGAAGCAAAGTGGCTCGATGCCGCCCAGAATCAGATGGCGCCTGTCCGTTCAGCTAGCAGGTAACACGGTTGTGTGGGGCAACGACTTTGCCGGGCCATCAATGCACCATGGCGTTCAGTCCAATGACAGTCGCATTCCGACCCTGAACCTTGTGGACATCAATGGCAACGGTTTCAATGACGTGCTTTATGCTGTGCCGAACAGCGGTGGCGCCGGTGGCAGCTTCTACGCTCATTTTCGTCAAGGCAATACATTCAGTTCCGCCCGTCTGGTGGGTGTCTATACTGGCTTTGCCGACCGCCTCCAGGTCATGGACTGGAATGGCGACGGCCGTGCGGATCTGGTCTTTCACCGGTTTGATTCGAACTCTGTTGGCGGATCGACGTTCTTTATCGCTGAACACATGGGCTACGACCCCAGCAACGAGGCATCAACTTTCGTTCAAAGTTCAGTGCACCCGGTACTGCATCCGCAGCATAGCCCGGCGAACCCGGGGCACCTGGGATTTTCGGGTGACTTCCGGGTTCATCTCGACCAGGTCATTGACACCAATGGCGATGGACTTGCCGATTTCATCGTCGAAGTCAGACATCGATTTTGCGTCTGGAACTGCCCGATACTGCAAGGTTCGCCCGGTGATGCGCAGTCCGTTGATGAGTCGGATGAAAGTGACCTGATTTCGCCAAGCGGCAGTCCAGTCTATGAAACGCACGGGTACCTGGTGCTGTTTGAAATGAAGTGGCAGGCAAGCCCGGCGCCGGGGCGCTTTGCGCCGGAAAGTCGAACAATTCTGGGCGCGACGCCGGATGACGAATCTCAAACCCACCCAAAAATCTCGCATATTCGCCTGACCGACCTTAACGGCGACGGGCTGGCCGACATCGTTTTCTTCAATGCGACCGCCGGACAGTGGCAGTTCCGGATCAATAACGGGAAAGGGAACTTCCAGCCTGCGATTGCAATCAGTGGTTGGCCCACTCACGAGGATATCAGAAGGCACCTGCAGCTGGTCGATACTTCCGGTAGCGGCCATCCAGAGGCATTGCTGCCGTCAAGTCACAACAGTGGCTCGGCCATGTGGCAGATCGCGTACTGGAATCGCAGCTTGAACGGCGGCGAAGGTGGCTTCGGGAGTATGAGCAATACGTCTGCACTGGCCGGCGATATGCGCGGTTCCTCATCGATATTCACCGATTTCAACGGCAACG
Organism: Wenzhouxiangella sp.; assembly: GCA_041744195.1. GTDB lineage: Bacteria > Pseudomonadota > Gammaproteobacteria > Xanthomonadales > Wenzhouxiangellaceae > Wenzhouxiangella. The sequence continues at coordinate 4,765 of JBGTLI010000153.1, forward strand.
GCCGCATTGATCAGCTTCTGTTTCGTTCGGTTTCCGGCAATCTCAATGTCAGTCGGCATTTTGGCGTCGCGCTTTGGAGCAGTGGGGCGCCCTACGAAGGACACTTTCTGCTTCACCAAATCACTGACGGACTGGGCGCCTGGACAAGGCTCAGCTACAAGTCTCTGGTTCAACGTTCTGTATACACGCGCAATCTCAATGGACCCTACCTGGACCACGGGTTGGGATCCATTGCCTACGATATCGTGCCGCCTCTGTTCGTGGTCGCCTCGGCAGAGTCTCTGGCGCCGCGCTACACCCTGAACGCCACGGCTACGGGCAGCAGCTATCAGGCCACTGGTACAACACGGGTTGACTACTACTATACCGGGGCCAGCATCCAGGCTGGTGGGCGCGGTTTCCTTGGTTTCCGGGAGGTCGCCAGTTGGGAGCCGGAAAGCGGCATGCTCACTCGCACCCGCTATCACCAGGATTTTCCGTTTTTCGGTCTCCCCGAGGAAACCCACACCTGGTTCAAGTCCTCAGCGCCCTGGACGGCCAGTGACACGGTGGCGCCGTTGGCACCCTGTGTCAGCCCGCCCTGCATCAACACCGCCATCGCCACCAACGGCGTATTGCTGGGTCGGGCACTCAACACCTGGTCGGAACGGACCTCCGTAGCCGGGCTGACGCTCCCGTATCTGGCGCGCAGCGAGGAGTGGAGCTACCTGCCAATCTACCAGAGCAACACTCTGACTGGCAGCACGTTCACGGCACGCGTGGTGGTCGAGCACAGCAGTGTGGATGCTTACGGCAATGTTGGCCAGACGGCTACCTCTACCTATACCTCCATCTCGGGCACGGGTAGCCTGGTCGCTCGCCAGACCGCGATCAACACCTACAGCAACTTGGTCAGCAACTGGCATCTTGGGCGGCTGACCTGCACAACAGTGACCAGCGAACGCAGTGGCCAGCCGATACAGACCCGCCGTTCAAGTTTCGGTTACCACGCATCCACAGGAATCCTCAATCGCGAAACGGTCGATCCATCCAGCTGCACCAACACCAGCGGTCACGCGATCAGCACCAGCTACGAGCTTGGCACATTCGGCAACCGTATCCAGGCCACCGTCACCGCCTCCGGCCTCATCGGCTCGCGTCAGAGCCGGACGACCTTTGACAGCCGTGGTCGTTATCCTGTGCAGCAGGAAGTTCTGATCAGTGGTGCCTGGCGGGTGACCGAGCGCGCCGCGGGGCATGATGCCTTCGGCAATCCGGCGAGCACGATCGGCGCTTTCGGAAACACCAGCGCCGGGGTGACCACCCATCACTACTACGACGCCCTGGGCCGGCCTTACTACAGCTATTCCCCCGACGGCGCCTGGAGCCGGGTACGCCACGGCCTGGGTGCACCTGTGGGATTGAGTTGCCCGGCCGGCACCGTGTTCCATGAGCGGATGGACCAGGGCGCGACTGGCACCAACTATATCGTTGGCTATGCGTGCAAGGATGTGCTCGGCCGCGAGATTCGCTCAGCTTCCCGCGCTTTCGACGGCGGCTGGAACTTCGCCGATACCCGCTACGACTATGCCTCGCGCCCGGTCGAAGTCTCCGAGCCCTACCGTTCTGGCCAGACCGTGTACTGGACGCGCACCGTCTACGACGAGATCGGCCGCCCCGAGACCGTACGCGTCTCCGATCCGGCCAACGGCAATCCTCTGCAGAGCTGGTCCTGGTCGGTGACCGGTTCAGGCGTTAACCTGGCCGTTCGCACCACCCATACCAACGCTCTGGGCCAGATACACCGCGCCGACCGCAACGCCCTGGGGCAGAAAGTGCGCGAAATCGCCGCCGATGGCGGTGAAACCACCTATGGCTACGATGCACTGGGCCATTTGATCTTTACCGATGGCCCGCTTGTCGGCACCGCTGACCGGATCAATATCACCTACAACGCACTCGGTCAAAAGACCCAGATGGTCGACCCGGACAAGGGCACCTGGACCTATGCGCATAACGGTCTCGGAGAGCTTCAGTGCCAGCGCGACGCCAAAGGGCAGGGCACACGCTTCGAGTATGACACCCTCGGTCGTCAGGTCAGTCGCACCGAGTTGTCCGGGGTGAGCAGCGTGAGTACCTGTACTGGTACCCAGCGCGGGATCACCACCTGGACCTACGGCGCCACCGATGGTATCTCGAGCTATGGCCGGCTGATCTCGGAGTCGGCCCAGTTCGCAGACGGCGTCGGCGCCAGTCACACCACCTCGCGCAGCTACAGTTACGATGCATTGGGCCGGGCCAGTTCGGTCACCACCACCATTGTTGATGGCACGTTCAGCCGCAGCTACACCGAGTCCACCACATTTGATCAGCATGGTCGGGTATTCCAGCAGTTCGACGCCAGCGGAGACTCTCGCGGGACGCGCTTTGTCTACAATGCCCGCGGCTACCTCAGCTCGATCCGCGAGTCTCGCGGCGGTACTGCGGGTGAGGTGTATTGGACCGTTGGGGCCATGGACGCCCGCGGCAACGTCACCAGCGCCCAGATGGGCAATGGCACGCTGATCAGTGCCACGTTTGATGCGGCCACCGGTGCGCCACTGCGCCTGACCGACGTGACCGGTCAGGACCTGCCACAGGACCTGCAACTGGCATGGGACGCGATGGGCAACCTCACCAGCCGTCGCGACCAGGCTGGCGTGCGTGATCAGGAAGAGCGCTTCTGGTACGACAACAGGAACCGCCTGACGCGAACCGACTCCCGAGTAAACGGCGGTACCTGGGTCAACAACCGCCAGGTCCAGACTTACAACGTGGCCGGTAATATCCTGACCAAGACGGGCCTGGGCACCTACACTTATGGCTCCAGCCGGCCGCATGCGGTCACCAGTGCCGGTGGTGTGACCTACAGTTTCGATGCCAACGGCAACGTCATCAGTGACACCTCGGGAAGGAGCTTCCACTACACCACCTATGATCTGATCAGAAGGGTCAGCCAAGGGACGGCCCACACCGAGTTCCACTACGACGCTGGCCGCCAGCGCACGCTCAAGCGCGAGCTATCAGGCACCACAGTGCAGTCCCGAACCCACTACGTGGGCAACGTCGAAGTGGTCTGGAACGGCGCCAGCCCCGGCACCGGGACCGGCCAGTACCGCCGAACCATCGGCGGGGTATTGATCTCCACCTTTTTCCAGTCCACCGGCATAGTCCAAAACCGCTACCTGCATCGCGATCACCTGGGCTCGATCGTCGCCATCAGCAACGAGTTCGGCCAGGTGGTGAGCTGGATGGGATTCGACCCCTGGGGCCAGCGCCGGAACGCCGACGCCTGGCATCCCTGGAACGCCCCACCGGCCAGCCAACTCAACGCCATGCTGGCAATCACACCCCGAGGCTTTACCGGCCACGAGCACGTCGACACCGCCGGCATCATCCACATGAACGGGCGGATCTACGATCCCCAATTGGGGCGGTTTTTACAGGCCGATCCGTTCATCGAGGACACGACCACCTTAAACCGCTATACCTATGTGCATAACAATCCGCTGGCGTTTACGGACCCGAGTGGGTATTTCAGCTGGAAAAAGTGGGGGCGGGTGGCGCTTGCGGTCGGCATCGGTATCGTCACTGGTGGCGTTGGGCTGGGAGCGATATCGCTGTTTGGTATATCCGGCGGTTTGGCCGGCTTTGGAGTGGCAGTTGCTGGTGGTGCCTTGGCGGGAGCGATATCGACCGGCACAATCCAGGGCGCGCTCTGGGGCGCGTTCACGGCGGCGGTGTTTACCGGGATCGGTCAGCAGATCGGGGCCATGGCTGGCGCCAACGCTCAGTTCGCGGAACTCGGCTGGATGAGCTCTGGAAGTTTTATGGCTGGGACCAATCTGACAGCTGGCCAATTCGCAGTGGCCGCGATCGGTTCTGGTGTCGCTGGCGGCTCGCTTTCGCAGCTCCAGGGTGGTAAATTCGGACACGGCTTCCTGAGCGCGGGAGTCGGTTTTGCCGGAGGTGCTAGAATTGGCCAGATCGGCAACCCCTTTGGTCGCGGGATGGCCACGGCCATCCTCGGAGGAACAGTTTCCAGGGTGACCGGCGGGAAGTTCGCAAATGGGGCGGTTACGGCGGCTATGAGTTATGCCTTTGGATCTCTAGCCAATCGCTCTCGTGATGGAAGTCTTCAGTACGATGACGAATCGCTTCCGGACGGTGTGACAAGTGGGGAAGTCGACCCAGATGGACCGCTTTCCTATGCGGAGGTTCGCAGCTCGATGAGAGAAGCTTGGGACGCTAGCGCTTCAGGAACGAGATATGCGCGTGAACAAGGGGGTTGGATTGTACGCCCACAGGGGGTTAGAGGGTGGCTTAGACGAGTATTTGGTAGGCCAGAAGTATATGTGGTTCGCGCTCCTTCTGGGACAGCGCGAGCAATCAATCTAGGGTCGCAGCCAAGGGATGCAATCGGAATGTTTCACACCCACCCAATGAGTGACTTTCCTGTGGGAAGTTATCCGGCTGATTTTTACAATCAGGTGCCTGCGTATGTAATAGCCCAGGGCGGAGTGACAAGAATAAACATAGACAATGCGCAGCACTTTCTTGGGAGGCGCAAAGATGTTCTTTACTAGCTATGGTGAAATGATATGAAGTCGAGTGTGGTTAGAAAGCCCAATTGGCCGAAATATGAAGTAGCCATAGTGTTGGCATTATTGGCTTTGTTGATCGCAAGCTTCCCATTTGCGTCGCGATATTTCTCAATATACAAAAGCCAAGTTCATGGGCATCCGGTTCAGGCGCTTCCTGTTCAGCTTATAGCTGTCCCTGAAAGGTACGACGGGGCGCTTGTTTCACTTCTTGGTTGGTGCGTGATCCGTTTCGAGCAATCCACTATTCAAGTGTCTGATCAATCATCGCGGTGGACGGACGCGCTTTGGCTTGAGTTGGACGATGAGCAGACTGCCGCCAACGTGAGTGACGAACCAACATTCTGTCGAGTTCGAGGAACATTCCAAGGTGGCTGGTCTGGGCATATGGGGCGGTGGCCAGGTCAGATCAATCCTGTTGATGAAATTTTCTTATATGATCAGGTGACGGCAAGAACAGCACTTGAGTGAGTGCCTATGAGTTGGCCTTGTTCGCGAAGGTGGCTTCGCAAATGGGGCGGCTACTGCGGCGATGAGTTTTGCGGTAGGGCAGATTGGGCAGTCAGGTAGGGGATCAAGATATAATCGAAATATTTTTTCCGAAGACTCAGATTACTCATTTGAGCAACAAGTACAAATTCGAGCTGAAATTGCGCTAGCAGTGGATGGTGTGGAGCATAAAGCATTCCTGACTGAACGAGCAGCGGCGGTTGCTTTGCATAAAGCTCTTGATCCGATTTCGACGAAGTATGACATCGAAATTGGGGCCTTTATCCATGCAGGCCAAGACAAGTTCGCGGGTCAATTTGTAGTTGGGGATGTCGCGACCCAATACTTAAAAAATACTGTTTCTATAACGCCCCTTCGGGGATTTAAGGTCACGGCCTCTTTTCATACACATGGAAACTGGTCAGCAAGCCATGTTGGCGCTGATTTACAGAGAGATGTTGCTGGGGGATACAACGGATATGTCTCTGGTGCAGGTGAAATGCTAAGGTTTGATTACGGAACACGAACGTATGATTGGTACACCAACGCAAGAGGTTGGCATGAACGGTATTACCCATAGTTTTAATAAACTAGAAATGAAAAATTTTTACTCAATTTTTTTTGTTACGTTTTTTTTCTTTGCCACAGGGCTATTTTTAGAGGCAAGGGCGAACGAGGGTGTGCCAATGGACAATATTCTTAGTTTATCGATGGTAGAAATTCTCGTACAACCCGAGCGTTATTCTGGTCGAATCGTCACGGTTAGCGGAATACTAGACATTGAGGGCAGGGCATCACATATCTACCTGAATCAATCGGCATTTGACCACTTTGATACTGCTAATAATATAACCCTGATACTTTCCAGCGATCGAAGGCGAGAGTACTCGCAGTTCCATGGGAAATACGTTCTTGTGACAGGTACAATTACCTA
>JBGTLI010000154.1:0-9242 GCA_041744195.1 Wenzhouxiangella sp.
CACCCTCAGCACCATTCCGGCCGACGGCTATGCGGCCTGGAACGGCACGTCGATGGCTTCCCCGCACGTTGCCGCCGTTGCCGCGCTGGTCTGGAGCTACGCGCCTGACATGACCGCAGCCGAAGTTCGGGCAGCGCTGGCCGCCTCGGCGGAAGACCTTGGGACGCCAGGGCGTAACAACGAATTCGGTTTCGGTCTGGTCCAAGCCCAGGCAGCGCTGGATCATATCGGGGGCGGCAGCGGTGATCCCGGCCCGGATCCCGATCCCAATCAACCGCCGACCGCCGCATTCAGCTACAGCTGCAACGAACTGGCCTGCTCGTTTGATGGCAGCGCCAGCACGGATTCAGATGGCAGCATTTCCAGCTACGCCTGGACTTTTGGTGATGGCAATAACGCCAGCGGCGCAACGGTGAATCATACCTACGCCAATGACGGTAGTTACACCGTCACGCTGACGGTCACCGACAACGACGGCGACAGCGACTCCAACAGCAAGCAAATCACCGTGGCTGCCAACGACGATGGTGGCGAGCCTGATCCGGATCCGGGCACGATCGAATTGTCCGCCAATGGCTACAAGGTGCAGGGCCGCTGGCGTACAGACCTGAGCTGGAGCGGGGCCGATGGCGCCAATGTCGACATCATCCGCGACGGCTCGCTGCTGACCACCGTCAGCAACACCGGCGCCTACACCGACGCGACCAACTTCCGCGGTGGCGGCAGCCTGACCTACCAGGTCTGCGAAGCGGGTACCAGCACGTGCTCTGACAGTGTGACCGTGAACTTCTAGTCAACGGTCGTACAATCCGTCAAAGTAAAGCCCGGCCACCCAGGTGGCCGGGCTTTTTTACGAGAAAAATTCAAATGAAAATTCGGCAGGCACTAGCCTGAGCGTCGGTCACGCATTGCATATCCTGGCAAGCCGTCTGCACGGTCCGGTACATCCGGCGCTCTGAACGCCGGTGCAAATCACTACAGGCAGTGATATGATCAATCCGGCGTTGGGCCGCGATCAGCTTCACGGCATTGGGCTGGATCGTTGGCATTGGATTGAATGTAATCTGCATCAGTGGGGATGCCTTTCATGACTTTCGAAGATATCGTGCAACACCTGCGGGACGTACCGCACATTCCACCCGAGCGCGGCAAGCTGCTCTATGACTTCATCATCGAGACCCGCCCCGAGCGGATCCTTGAACTCGGTTTCGCGCATGGGACATCGGCGTGTTACATGGCCGCGGCATTGCAGGAGAATGGCGGCGGCGGTCTGGTTGCCATCGACAACCAGAGCGCCAGGCGTCGCGATCCGAATATCCAGTCCTTGATGGAGCAGACCGGCCTTGAGTCTTTCATCACGCCGGTGTTCGCGCAGCGCTCCTATACCTGGGAGTTGATGAAACTGCTTGAGCAACAGACCATGGCAGGACGAACCGAGCCATGCTTCGACTTTGTTTTCATTGACGGGGCGCATACCTGGGATGCCGACGGTCTTGCCTTTCTGCTGGCCGACCGCCTGCTTGAGCCCGGGGGTCATGTGCTGTTTGACGATGTGACCTGGACGCCGTCCGAATGCGCCGAAGAGGAGTGGGTCCAGGCGTTGCCGGAAGAAGAGCGAGAGATTGCGCATGTCGAGAAGGTACTTCAGCTTTTGGTCGTGCCGGATCAGAGCTACATCGACTTCGAATCCGATGGTGTTTGGGCCTGGGTCAGAAAGAAACCCGTCCGCCAGAGCGCTGAAGACCGGTCAGACGTCGTCGCTGCCCTGTATGCCAGATCGAACGCCGCGCGACGATCTTTTCTTGTCAGACGCTATGTGAAACGCCTGTTCAGGGTGTAGCGGGCCCGTTCCCCGGCGACAAAACCATACCGCGCGAACAGACCACGGATGGTCGTCGTCGCGCGCGTTGCGATTGATTCGGTTTAATCTCAGGAACCTGCCGGCGTGACTTCCGGCCCATGGCGATCCGTTCGGAATTCGGGTATGGTCGGTCATCTTTTTTTGCATCATCCGGAGTCGAACCCATGGGCTTTATGAAGTCTAGCATTGCCGCCGCCCTTCTCATCTGTGCCAGCCTGGCCCTGGCCGAGCCAACCGCGCTGTTGCGCCAGCCCGCCATTTCGGCCGACCACCTGGTGTTCGTTTACGCCGGTGATCTCTGGATTGCAGACCGCCAGGGCGACAACGCTCGCCGACTCACCGCCAGCCCGGCCGAGCAGAGCAACCCGTTTTTCTCGCCGGATGGTTCGCTGATCGCCTACGCCGCCAGTCACGAGGACAACACCAGTATTTATGTCGTTCCCGTGACGGGAGGCCAGCCGCGCCGGCTGACCTGGCATCCGGCCACCGATATTCCAGTTGGCTGGAGCGCCGATGGCTCTGCCGTGGCTTTCTCTTCCCGGCGCGAGACCGATCACGGTCGCTCTACCCAGCTCTACCACGTGCCGGTCGAGGGTGGCGCGCCGGTCAAGCAGATGGAAGCGCGCTTTTTCCGGGGTCAGTGGCACCAGGACGGCCAGCGCCTGGCCTACATCGATTTCGGCCCCGCCTATAACGGTCTTTTTGGTGGCACGGCGGGCTGGAAGGGCTATCGAGGTGGCACCACCCCGTCAGTGCGCATCCTGGATACCGGCACCGAAACGGTGATCAACATTGAGGGTGAGCGGGTCAACGATATCAACCCCTTCTGGCTGGGTGATCAGGTCTATTTCATATCCGACCGCGAAGACAAGTTGCTGAACCTGTTCCGCTATGATCCTGACAGCGCCGAACTGGATCAGCTCACCGACCAGTCGCTGTGGGATATTCGCTGGGCCTCAGGTCACGGCCGACAGGTTGTTTTCGAGGCCGGCGGTCGCCTGCACGAACTGAACCTGGACAGCAACGCGATCCAGACCCTTGATATCCGAATCAATCCTGATCTGCCGCAGCTGCGTGCCGGTTTTCGGGATGTACGCAGCAATATCCAGTCGGCGCGGCTATCACCCAACGGGATGCGCGCCCTGATCACCGCGCGCGGCGAAGTCTTTTCGGTGCCAGTCAAGGATGGATCGACCCGTAACCTGACCCAAACCGACGGGCTGCGCGAATACACCGCACTCTGGTCGCCGGCTGGCGACCAGGTGGCCTGGATCGTCGAGTCGCTTGATGGCCAGACCGTTACGATTGCCGACCAGACCGGGATGGGTGATCGTCGCAGTTTCGAGCTGGGGCCGGATTTCTACCAGCTCCAGGCCTGGGACGCGGACAACAAGCGCATCATCTATACCGACAACCGCTTGGCCCTGCATGTGATGGACCTGACCAATGGCAGTCGTCGCCAGATTGCCCGCAACGAACGCCAGGGTGGCTTCGATACCGCGCTCTCCCCCGATGGCCGCTGGCTGGCCTATACGCTCCGGCGGGCCAACTACTTCCGCGATCTGGTCATCTACGATTTCGATAATGACCAATCGCACCCGGTCAGCGACGGCATGGCCGATATTGCCGCACCGGCGTTCAGCCCTGACGGGCAGCACCTGTACTTCGCCGCCTCGACCAACTCAGGCCCGCTCCAGTTCGGTCTCGACATGTCGAGCCAGGAGCGTCCCTACCGGGCCGGTCTGTACGCGCTGGTCCTGGCGGCTGACGGCGACTCCCCGCTCAAGCCGATCAGCGGAGATGAAAACGGCAACGACGACAACGGCAATGCGAAAGATGACAAGAAGGGCGATAACAAGAAGGACGATGACAAGGACAGCAAGGACAAGCGGGCGACCCGGATCGAGTTCAACGGCTTGTTTGCCCGTGCCGTGCCGCTGCCGGTTGCCAAAGGCAACTACGGCGATCTTCAGGTCGCCGCCGACGGCACGCTGTTCTACATGCAGCGGACCCAGCCAGGCGCGACCATCGAGCTGCCGGGCGACAATGGGGCCAGGTTCAATCAGCTGATGCAGTTTGATTTCAAGGAACGCAAGGCGACAACCGCGTTCACTGGTCTCCAGGGTTTCGACCTCGCCGCGGCCGGCAAGCACCTGTTGATCAGGCGTGACAGCGGCGCACTGGCGGTCAGCGAGGTGGCTGCCATCAAGCCGGAGAACCTTGAGCTGAACGATTTGCGCATGCACATCGACCCGCGTCGGGAGTGGGCCCAGATTTTCGACGAAGGCTGGCGCATGCAGCGAGAGTACTTCTACGCCGCCAACCTTCACGGGCTGGACTGGGACGCCGTCTACGCCCAATACCGGCCGCTGGTTGATCATGTCGGTCGACGCGAAGACCTGAACGAGCTGATGGTCGAAATGATCGCCGAACTGCACGCCGGGCATAACCGCGTCGGCGGCGGAGACATCCACCGCGAAAGCAGCGTCGGCGTCGGATTGCTCGGCGCCAATTTCGAAATCCACGACGGTCGCTGGCAGATCAGCCGGATCTATACCGGCGAGGCCCACAACCCGTTCCTGCTCGGACCGCTGGCCCAGCCCGGCAACGAGGCCGGCGAGGGCGAATACATCCTCGCCGTCAACGGCCGTGAACTCAACGCCGATGACAACCTGTTCGCGCGCCTGCACGACACCGTCGACAAGCAGGTCACCCTGCGGGTGGGCCCGCGCCCCGATGGTCGTGACGGCAGGGACATCGTTGTCAAACCGGTTGGGTCGGAGTTCGAGCTCAGGCTCTGGGGCTGGGTCGAAGCCAATCGCCTGGCCGTCGCCGAAGCCACCGACGGCCGGGTGGGATACGTCTATCTACCAAACACGGGTGGCCCGGGCTACACCTTCTTCAATCGGATGTTTTATGCCCAACTCGATCGCGAGGCGCTCATTATTGACGAGCGCGCCAACGGTGGCGGGCAGGCAGCCAACTACATTGTCGAGGTCCTCAGCCGTCGCCACCTGTCGAACTGGGTCTATCGGGACGGGCTGATGGCAACAACGCCGTCGGGGGCCATGCATGGTCCGAAACTGATGATGATCGACCAGGATGCCGGGTCCGGTGGCGACTATCTGCCCTACGCCTTCCGCGAACTGGGTATCGGCACCCTGCTCGGCACCCGCACCTGGGGCGGGTTGATCGGAATCTTCGCCAACCCACCGTTGATCGATGGCGGTGTGATGACCGTGCCGAACTTCCGTTTCGTCGACGTCAACAACAATTGGAGCATCGAAAACGAGGGCGTGGCGCCCGACATCCATGTCGAACTCGACCCGTTGGCCACCAACGCCGGACGCGACTCCCAGCTTGAGGCGGCCGTTGCCGAGATTCTCGATCAACTGGGCAGCCATGTCGACGACATTGCCCGCAACCCGCCGACGCTGCCGACCAGCGTCGGACTTTGAGGCGTTTCGAGATTGATCAAGCGTTTTCTGATGCGGACCCGTCAATCGGCGAGATCCCAACCTGGTTCAGGCAGCAACAGTCCACGCGTACTCGCCTGGCTGCACAGATCCGGCTGCTTTCGCTTCCAGCGTGAGCCCGTGGCGCGGGGCATCGCACTGGGTCTTCTGGTTGGCCTGACGCCGACGGCGGGCGTTCAGACCGTCCTGATGTTGGCCGGGTGCTTGCTGATACGGGGCAATTTTCCCGCCGCCTTTGCCGTTTCCTGGATCAGTAACCCCTTGACCTGGCCGCCGCTTTACTGGCTGTTCCACGAGATCGGCGAACGCCTGTTCGACCCGTGGCTCCGGACCGTGGTGAGGCGAAGCGACTGGCTGGACGAGGCGCTGATGGATATCATGGCGGTGGCGCTTGGCAGTCTGACCCTGGCGATTCCAGTAGCGATATTGGGATATCTGGTGGCCCTCGGCACCTCTGTGGTCTGGCAGCGCCGTCGCCATCAAGCGCGGGAAGAGCGTCGTACCCTGTCCCGCCAGCCGCCCGAAGGGTCGCCACCCCTTTAACCCGGCGGCAATGGCCTACAGGTTATGGTTATTCGCCCGGCAATCTGGCAGGCTGCCGGATAAATGCCCGACCGAAATGGCCGGGTCGCGAAGCGAGGGCATTTGCGGACATGCGCCGCGACTGCCGTGCAGTCAAAAACGCATTCGTTTCAATGTAAAGGCGTCAACATTGGAGACAAACACAATGAAACTACAATTCTTAATGGTCGTGGTTCTCGCCGTAGCACTGGCTGGCTGGACATTCGAAGGGGCAGGTCTGCAGGCGCAGTCGCCCAACGACGCAGCGCTTGCGCAGCAGGATCAGGCCGAAGACGTGGAAGGTGCCAGCCGGTCCGACGATTCACCCCTTGACGAATTCAACCCGGAAGAGGCCACCTGGACTGCCTGGCTGGGGCCGATCGTGTTGGGCATTTTCGGATTGCTTCTCGTTTTTGGTATTCGACGCTTCACTCATGCCAACCGCAAGAAGAAAGAGGAACGAGGCGAAACCGAGAGCGAGCGAAAATAGCTTGCCAGGCAAGGGTGGTGAAAAATACCAATTGCCCGGCGGGATCCGTCACTTTGGTTCCTAAGGTTGTAAAGTCCGGGTTTGATATAGGCTTGTAGATCAGATAGATACCGCACGTGCCGCGATTGGCGTGAAACTTGCTATCCATTCACCAGACACTGAAGTTTGCAGGAGCCAGGATCATGCAAGGCAACAACGATGAAAGGGTTCACCATTTACCGCCACAGGGTCAGCGGCAATCGACCGACCCGTTTGACGTACCAGCAGAACAACTTGAACGCATCATTGCACGCGCCAGTGTGTTACAGCATGCGGCCGGCGACAGTGAGCAGCGTCAATTGAGCGAGCAGGAGATTATCGGCATCGGCCAGGAAGTCGGGTTGGCGCCCGAGCATGTGCGTCGAGCCTTGTCCGAGTACCGGGCCGACGCGCTGATGCCGCCTCCGCCGGAAGAGCATCCGCTGGTGACCCGATTGCTGGGGCAGGGGCACGCTCGCGTGAGACGTGTCGTGCGTGGCGATGCGCCAGCAGTGCACGGCGAATTCGAGCGTCACTTGCGCCGTGATGAACGCATGCGGCCGGTCCGCCTGCGCGGCAACGAATCAGTCTGGGAGCCGGACGGCAGCTGGGCCAGCAAGCTGACCCGGGCGCTCGACCTGGAAGGGCGCGGCTATGAGCTGGCCCAATTGAAGTCGGTCAACATCGTCACCGCGCCTGCGTCCGAATACGAAACGCTGGTCACGCTCACAGCCGATCTTGGCGAGGAGCGCCGCGAACTACTGCATGGATGGGGTATCGCCACGCCGATCGTGCTGCTGGTACTGACAGTGACCGGGGTCTTGAGCTGGTGGCTGACGGTGCCGCTCGCCATTGCTGGCGCGGTTGCGTTTCCCCTGTGGATGCGCCGCGCACTCGATGGCAAGCGACGGCGAGCCGCCCTGCTGATGGAGGGCTTGCTCGACCAACTCGAGCTGCGTCTCGGCCGATGCTGAATTTTATAGTCTTCCCAGGCTCGAACAGTTGCTGCGGGCCTGCTCCAGTTGCTCGGCAGCGCGATCACCAATACGGTCGTCGTTGAGCAGTGATTCAAGCCGGGTGGCCGCCTCACAGGGCCGCCGATCGCGCAGCGCCAGCATGGCCAGGTTGAACCTTGCCGTGAGGTACTCGGGTTCGAGCATCAATGCCTGCTGAAAGGCCTGTTCCGAGGCAGCATAGTTTTCCATCGCGGCCTCTGCATTGCCCAGTCCCAACCAGGCCATGGCCTGTTTCGGCCAGCGTTTTGTGGTGACCGACCAGGCTTCGCGCGCTTGGCCAGGCGAAGCGCCAGCCTCGAAATCCGCGACCGCCCGAATCCAGCCGTCGGGATCATCGGTCGCCGGCAGCTCGCCGGGCTCAAATATGACCACCGCCCAGCGCCCCGCCCGTCGCCAACTGCGTTGCCAGCGCCGGATCGGTTGCTGAAAGGTCTCGTGTTGGCCTGAATGCTGGATCAGGTTGCTGCCGCCCGCCTCGTAACCGGTCACCACGGCGTAATGCCAGACCGGATAGATGTTCAGGCCGAGGTTTTCGAACACCAGCACCGGTCGGCCGGACGCCAGTTCGGTAAAAACCGCGGCCGAACTCCTCTGCAGGCGATACGCAATCCGGCCCTGGGAACGGGCTGCTGCCAGCATTTCAGCCTGCAGACTACCCCGGCGGGCGGGGAGGTAGACCCGGTCTACCAGTTCTTCGTAATCCACGTGGACGCCGCTGTAGGCCAGCACTGTAGCCAGCGCCGCTGGTCCGCAATCAAACTCGGTCTGCGGAAAGAACGGCACATCCAGCAGAGTGACGGCCTCGGGCAGGCCGGCCAGCACTTCGACCGGTCCCGGCCCGCGCCAGGTGGCGCAGGCCGCCAGCGTCAGAATCAGCCCCGCCAGCAGCGCGAGTCGCACGGCGCCCGGTTCGCAGATGGTCGGATCAGCGCCGACGGAAGATATTGGTCACGCCGACAAGCTCCAGTACGATAAGCACAACCAGCACCACGCCGAGGACTTCAAGAACACCAGCCCCGGCCGGCAATTCATCGAGCCGATCGGCCAGGTCAGTCAATTCCTGAGGGCTGAGGGATGCTGCGCGCTGACGCGCCATTGCCGGGTCGACACCTCGTTCGACCATCTCCGCCGCGACATCGGCGCGCATCAGCCAGGCATCGATGCGGGCATATGCATCCGCCTTTTCAATCGCCAGGGCTTCCTGGGTGGAAATGAACTCGGCCTGCGCATCGAACGTCGCCAACGGCACGGCCAAAAGGCCTAGCAGCATGGAAAGCACAATGCCTGAATATGGTTTTGCAATCATGGTCTTCTCCTGGTTTTGAAAAAGGCCAGCGGATGTTTTCCCACTGCCGAGGATGACGATATCATGTCATTTCGAACTAATACTTGATTCAGGTTAGAATCTGGCGTATAAAGGCGGGCTAGTTTTCGATTTTCCAGGAATTTAGTCATGTCCCGAGTGTGTCAGGTGACCGGCAAGCGTCCGCTGGTCGGCAACAACGTATCCCACGCCAACAACCGTACCAAAAAGCGTTCGCTGCCGAATCTGCACAGCCACCGCTTCTGGGTTGAAGGCGAAAATCGCTGGGTCAAGCTGCGTGTGTCCGCCAAGGGCCTGCGCATTATCGACAAGAACGGCATCGACAAGGTCCTGTCCGACCTGCGTGCCCGCGGCGAAAAAGTCTAAGGAGAGTCATCATGGCAGGTAGCGCAAGAGACAAGATCAAGCTGGTATCCACCGCCGGCACCGGTCATTACTACACCACAAACAAAAACAAGAAAAACACCCCGCACAAGCTGGAGTTCAAGAAATACGA
>JBGTLI010000155.1:0-32161 GCA_041744195.1 Wenzhouxiangella sp.
TACCTTCCGCAATGACAGCCTGGTTGCCCAGGCCCTGGGTATTCCCGAACTCCAGGAGGAAACCGCCCGCAACATCAGTGTCGGTTTCGTGCTGCAACCGGCCGATGGATGGACGCTGACTGCCGACTACTACAACATCAAAATCGATGACCGCATCGTCATCAGTGGCGCGCTCGGCACCGGGCTGGATCCCGACCTGGATGCGGCACTGGCCTCGGCCAATGCGAACTCGGCGCAGTTTTTCCTCAACGCTGCCGACACCACCACCCAGGGTGTGGATCTGGTGCTTACCCACAGCCGGACGCTGCTGCGCGGTGCCCTGAATCTGTCACTGGCTGCCAACTACACCGAGACCAAAATCGATTCGGTGGCGTCGCCGGACTCGCTGGCCAACGTTCCCGGCATCGGCGAGCTGGTCTTCACCAGCCAGGATCGATCGATCCTCGAAGAATGGCAGCCGGAGTCACGCATCAACCTGACCGGGGACTGGATTTCAGGACCATTCGGAGTGAATTTGGCCATC
Organism: Wenzhouxiangella sp.; assembly: GCA_041744195.1. Lineage (GTDB taxonomy): Bacteria > Pseudomonadota > Gammaproteobacteria > Xanthomonadales > Wenzhouxiangellaceae > Wenzhouxiangella. The sequence continues at coordinate 524 of JBGTLI010000155.1, forward strand.
AACCATTTTGGTGAATACACGGTGGAAGAAGCCGGGCGTAATCGCCAGACCTTCGGCGCCAAGACACTGCTCGACCTTCAGTTGCGTTACGTGTTTGATAATGGTGTCAGCCTGCGCATCGGCGGAAACAATATCTTTGGCACCACGCCGGATCGCAACACCATTGGCCAGGCTCGCGGTGGACGCATTGTTGACAGCGCCGGCAACGTCATCGTCGACTCACCCGGCGTCTTCCAGTTCTCGCGCCGTTCCGCGCCCTTCGGGTTCAACGGTGCATTCTATTACGCTGGCTTGAGCTGGGATTACTGAGTCAAGACAGTCAGAAGCCACGGCCCGGGCGGGATCCCGCCCGGGCTTTGATTCTTCCTGGTTTCCCGGCCCCACGGGCCGCCCCGGGGCGATATGGCGCCAAGGCGTGTTTGGGACCCAGGAAAGGCGGGGTTCAGACCACGAAATGAGGGTGTCAGTATGAAGGTGAACAGCTCAGTACCGCGGGTGGCCAGTGAACAACGCGCTGACCGGTGGGCAATGTGACCGGGCTACGATGGTTTTTCCTGCTCCTTGCAATGGCGGCCGGTGTTCCTCATGGCCAGGCACTGCCGCCTTTGCCTGAAGGGCGAGCCAACAATCCCTTTGTTCGCGTGGAATCAGAATCGGCCGTGCTCTGGTTCACCGGTCTGGGGCTGGCGGCGGGGAAGACTTATCGGGACCTGCGTGCCGACGGCTGGATCTTAAGTGAAGAAGAAGGCGCCAACTGGCAGCCGGTGCCGCCCTTGCCGCCATTTGAGGGCCTGGCCGGCCGCCTGGGCAGTCATGCCGTGGTCATGGGGGATCAGATCTTCGTGATTGGCGGCTACACCGTTGCCGCTGATCACGCCGAGCGTTCCATCCCGGGAATTTACCGCCTAAGCCTGGCGCCAGCGCCGGCCTGGCATCGCGTTGCCATGATGCCGGTGCCTGTCGACGATGCCCTGGCCCTGGTCCATCGCGACCAGTCGCTGGTGCTTGTCAGCGGCTGGAGTGATACCGGTAACGTCAACCTGGTCCAGGTCTGGAATGAATTTTCAGGGCGGTGGCGTCAGGGCGAACCATGGCCCGGCGCGCCGGTGTTCGGTCATGCTGGCGGTTTGGTGGGCGATCAGCTTGTGGTTTGTGGTGGCGCGAAGATCATCTATCCGAAAGACGGGCCCCGACAGTTCGTGGCCAGCAAGGAATGCTGGACAGGCACACTGCGTGACAACGGTCTTGTACGCCTGGATTGGCAGCCGATGCCGACGATGCCTGGTGGGCCGCGCTACCGTGCCGGTGCCGTCGGCATACACGCGTTCGGATCCGCCCGCGTGGTTTTTGCCGGTGGCGCCGACCGTCCATACAACTACGATGGCCAGGGCTACGACGGCATTGCGGCCCAGCCGCTCGACCAGATCGTCAGCTATGATCTGGATCAGCAGCGCTGGCAATGTCATGGGCAGATGCCCGAGGCACGGATGGATCACCGTTCACTGGTCTACGACAATGGGCAATTGACCCTGATAGGCGGCATGAACGCCCGCCACGAGATCCTCGACCATGCGTTGGTCTGGACCCTGGAACCCCCAGGTGACTGCCACGAACACTGACGCCCTGCGGCAAAGAACAGCCAGCGAGTGTATGACGCTCGCTGGTCGAGTGGGGGTGCCAGCCCGACTCCGGGAAACGCGTCGGCCAGATAGGCGCAGATCGCGCGGAATAGCGATTGCCGAACCTCAAGGGGTGGGCATCCTCGCCGACCCGGCCGCTTACTACATCAACGTCCATACCGAGACCTTCCCGGCAGGCGCCATTCGCGGCCAACTGGCCGGCGAGGCAGCGACCGGAACGATCGCCGTACCGATCAACGCGGGTTGGGTGCTGGCCCTGATCATCCTGGCCTTGGCCACCTTCGGCCTGATCAGTGTTCGGGCCCGGCAGTCGAGACCATTCTGAAGCTCACAAACGGAGCGCCGGTCAGCGGATGACTGCGCGAGAACTTCACCCACGGCAACCCTAGTGTACCCCGTCGTTAATTCTGTAACTTTCAGAGTGTGACTGAGTCGACAAATCAAAGCGCGAACCGCAGTGAATGGCCAGCCCTTTACAAGGTTCGCAACACGGGCGACGGCTGCGCTCGCAAGGCTTTATTCGCTGCGCGAAAATCGCCATGCGGCTTCGCCTGCCCTGAGTTGTCGACTCAGACGCACTCCCGAAGGGCGAGCCGGAAAGCGCTCATCTGCGGCGTTATCGCTCTTGGAAAGGCAATAAGCATTCCCTGCGAGCGCTGCCTTGCAGCTAAGCGCTTTCTGACTCGCTGAAAGTTACAGAATTAACGACGGGGTACACTAGTTGCGAAACCGTGGTGACTACTCGCTGTTACCGGCGAACAGTTCCCGGAAGAACATGACGGTGGCGGCCTGGAAGTAATCGCGGTTGGACTTGCGGGCAAACCCGTGGCCCTCGTCCATGGCCAGCAGATACCAGACCTCGCCGCCATTGTCGCGCACGGTGCGCACGATCTGCTGCGATTCCGTCCATGGCACCCGCGGGTCGTTGTAGCCCTGGGCCACAAACAGCGGGCTTTTGATTCGGTCGGCGTTGTTCAGCGGCGAAATGCGCTCCATGAATTCGCGCATTGCCGGGTCGCGCTCGTCGCCGTACTCGGCCCGGCGCAAATCCCGGCGATAGGCCTCCGTGTTCTCCAGAAAGGTCACGAAGTTGCTGATGCCAACGACATTGACCCCGCCCAGCAGGCGCTGATCGAAGTGCACCAGCGAGGCCAGCACCATGTAACCGCCGTAGGAGCCGCCGTAGACCACCACCCGCTCCGGGTCCAGGTCCGGCTGGGTTCCGATCCAGTCCAGCAGCGCGCCTATGTCGCGCACGGAGTCCTCGCGCAGCTTGCCATTGTCGAGGTCAAGGAAAGTTTTTCCGTAACCGGATGATCCGCGCACGTTGGGGCGGACGACCGCAGCACCGAGTTCGTTGACCCAGTAGGCAAACAGTGGTGAGAAGTTCGGCCGTGACTGCCCTTCCGGTCCGCCGTGGATCTGCACGATCACCGGGTGCGGGCCCGTGCCTTGCGGCCGGTAGACCCAGGCCGGGATTTTCAGTTCGTCGAAACTCTCAAAGCGCACCAGCTCCGGTTCGGGAAAGCGGTTGGGATCCAGGCCGCCGACTTCGCTTTCGGTCCAGCGCACCAGGTTTCTTTCGCCCAGGTGATACACGTGGACATCGCTCGGCGAGCGCGGGGTGTTCAGGGTCAGCGCCAGGCGCTGGCCATCGTGGCTGAACGACAGCCCGCCGATCAGCCCCAGCGGTACCTCGGGCGCGACCAGATCGGCGCCGGCTTCCAGGTCGCGCAGCACGAGCTGACTGAAGCCATCCTCGTTGTAGCTGATGGCCATGCGCTTGCGGTCCGGGCTCATGGCCAGCGCCTCAATGTCCCAGGGAATTTCGGCCGACAAGACCTGCATCGCGCCCGACTGCAGTTCGTGATGGTGCAGGCGGCGGAACTCCGAGTCCTGGTTGTGGATCAGGTAGACGCCGTCGCCGTCGGCATCGAAGGCGCCGCCGCCGTAGCCGATGCGATCTTCGGAACGATTGACCTCGATGGTGTCGCCACTGGCCAGGTCCAGCACAAACATCCGGGCCTCGTTGATGGACAAGTAATTGCCGATCAGCACGCGATCGTCGCCGGGCGCCCAATCAATAGGGAACCACAGGCCGCTCGCTTCGAATACCAGTTCATGGGCCTCGTGGCCCTGGTCCGGACGCCCGACCCAGATGTCGAAGTTGCGGCCGTCGCGGCGGGTGCTGGTATAGGCGAAGCGGTCTCCGCTGTTCGACCACAGTGGGGCACTGTTGCGCGAGGCGCCGTCGGTCAGCAGTGAATGCTCGCCCTGCTCCAGATCGAACCAGTAGAGCTGGGTGAACTCGTTGCCGCCGCGGTCATAGAGATACGCGAATCCGCGCAGCTCGAGGTTCGGCGATACCGACGCCCCCCGCACCGGCTCTTCGAGAAAGGTGAGCTGGGTGCGCGCGCCCACGGGCTGGCGCACGTGGTGGACCTGGTTGGTCTCGGCAAATCGGGTCGAGATCAGCATGCCGCCATCGGGCATCCAGCCGGAGAACGACGCTCCCCGGGTGTTCTGGTACTGGTCGAGGCGGGACACCACCTCGGACGGAATTTCCGGAATGCCCTCAATGATCAGGTTGCCACGCTCAATGCGCTCGACGTCGGCCACAGCGACGCCGACGGCCAGCGCAAGCGCAGCGGCCACCAGGCAGGGGATCTTATTTGGTCGTTGCATGGGTCGGGGTGCTTCAGAGTGGGACTGCCCGATTGTACACACAGGGCTGGGCGTAGACAAAATAGTTGCCATCACGCCCAGGCGGAGAACAGGGACAGGACGATTGAAGCGGGCAGGCGCTTGCCAGGCTTGCCGCCGTCCGGTCACTCCAGTAAAGTGCCCGTCCCACATCCGGTTCACAACTACAAAAAACCAATTGACCGATTCATTCCTGGCCCGCCTGCTACGCGCCTTCCGCCGCGATAAGAAGCTGAAGACCGCCGCTGTCGAAAAGCTGCTCGAGCGCGAGCAGGCCCTGGTCGAAAAATACACACGCCGAACGCCGCATATTCCACTGATCCAGTATCGCAGTGGTCAGGACGATTCTGCGCTGGGCAGCGCCGGTTTCGCCGATTTCGAGGCCAGGCCGCATCAGCTCATTCGTACCGACAATCCGGCGGTCACATATGTGGAGCTGCGCTTTCGCTATTACGCTGACGACGGATCGACCTACCAGGTCAACCTGGGTCGTCGCAGGCTTTATGCACGCATCGAAGATCCGCTTTATCTGCGCAAGCGCACTCGAACCATCGAACACACCAGAACACAGGTCGACCTGCGCGATGACTACTTTCGCAGGGCCTTTACCCTGCTCAATGCACAAAGCGAATGCAATCGTGAGCTGGGCGCCTGGATGGGTGAATTCCTCCTGCCGGAATCCTCGTGCAACGATCATGACTTTCTCGCCGTCATCCAGAACTTCAATCACAATATCAATGTCACTCACCACAAACCAACGGTGGAACGGAGGCATTTTCGATCGGCCATTCTCAACTTCAATTTTCGGGATCAGACACCTGCCCAGGGACCGGTTTCTCTACGTATGTCCATGCGCCCCCATCAGCAGCCTGACGACAGCTACGCACAGTCGGTCACCACTGTCTTTCTGGGAACGACGCGCGGCATCGCGTTTCGCAAGGAAAACGGCAAGCTGACCTACCTTCAGCCCGGCAATGCCTTTGAAAAACAACTGAACAGGTACATGGAAAGGGCGGCCAAAGGCAAGCTGAAATTGATCAACAGGGACTCCTATCGCAAGACAGCCGAAGAACGCATTTGGGGTGCCAAAGGGGAGTGTGCCGTCTATTTTCACAACCATGATCGCTTTGTTATGAAAGGGCTGGAGTGGACACTCGAACGCAACGAGGATGGCGAGCCGAATGTCATGGGAACACACCGCAACGTGGTTGCCTATTGCAACGGCCAGAACCGGGTTGCCGTCAAGGCCATACCTTTCGAATCGATTGGCGACCTGATCCGTCTCATTCAGGCCCACCAGTACGTGCATGGTGTGCAGGCGGCGGCGCTTTTGAAACAGGCCCGAGTCCATCGGCTGATCGGCAATGAGATTCTGACCAATGCGGTCAGTCTGCTCAGCGGGCGAGACAATGCGAGCTTTGATGGCGCAGCCCAAGCCTGGGAGTTGTTGGACGAAAATCCCTTCGACCTGTTCAAGCGCCACATTGGCCCCTTCCTGCATCAGGTCACCGTCGACTATGAGTGCAAGCTGCTGGTGGCGGTGCTGGGCTGGAGTCAGGAAGGTATGCTGTCGGACCTGAAGGCACGAAAGCGCCTGCTGGAAGAGTGCTCCCTCAGTCACCGTCTGCGCATGGCCGCCAACCTGCTACGCAACGGTCACCAGTTGCTTGCCGACGATGTCACACATACCGATCTGAAGCCCGAGAACATTCTCAACCTGCCCGGCGCTGCATTTCGCGCCCAGCAAAAGGCCCGGCGCCAGGGCTGGCCCAGCTTGGACAAGCAGGAACTCGAAGCGCTCCAGGCTGGCGAGCCGATTGTCGAGGGCGACTTTTCCGGCATCCAGATCGGCCGTGAGGGCGGGGTGGACAACGTAGTGCCCGGCGAAGGTCTGCCCATCTCGCTCCATTACTCAAGCTGGAAGTTCACCAGCTTAGGCTTGAGTGTCGGAACCCAGCCTTCGGTACTCAGGCAGCAGGGAGAAGCGCTTCCACTGCTCAATAAACTGGTGCTGGAGCAGGATGTCGCCAATCGCGGCGCCACGGCCTGGGAGATCGTCTATGGATCCCTCGTCGACTGCATACCACCAGACGAGGAGCAGGGGCGGATTCGGGCACGCCGGGTCGCAGAGGAGCGGGTCAGCAAGCTCCTGGACCAGGCCGTCTCCCTGAGGCGCAGCGGTGAGGAGGATCCCGAAGTGATTCGAGCGCTCCACATTGCCGTTCAGCAATGCGACCGCAGGCTCATCGATCTGGTCAGTCTGCGCTCTGAAACCATCGATCGCAAACGGCGAATCACGCCGCTGTTCCAGCATGCCCGGGACAATCGCTGTGGATTGACCGTCTGGCTCGACCAGAGGGTGATCGACATGCTCGACCACATGGCCTGTGACTTCCGCCGCGGTGAGATCTCCCGGCATCAGGTGGTCAAGCTTTATCGCACAGCCGAGGCCCTGCTGCGAGCGGAAGCCAGCCGACTCGAATCTGCCAACCCAAAAACAGCAACCAGGCGCCGCCTGAAGCTGGTCAACTACCTGAATACGCACAAGTTACACATCAATCCCGACTGCGGATTGCTCGGCGTGCCGGATCTGCCAGGCCAGATCCGGCAGATCAGGGAGCTGGTCGATGAAATTCCCCAACCGCGCCGCGCTTTGAGCGAATTTGCCGCCTGCTGGAAAGATGGGCAAAGGTGGGACGCCGCCGTGTTCGATGTATTGATCGAACTGCGCGACGCGCAACAAGGGGCGGCTGCAAGCTCCAGCGAAAAGGGCCGTGACGAACTCTACCAACTGGTGCGCTCGGCCCTGCTGAATCAGCACGAAGCCCAAGTGCGACTCGAATCGAGGGTAGACGAATCCCGAATCAGCCCCCCATGCCTGGGTTTGTTCGAACGCCGTCGTCCCATGCTCTGCCTTCAGGGCGACGAAGTTATCCTGACACACCGTATTCAAGGCACTAAAAATATTCTGGCGCCGAACCCGCTAGGAACAGCAGGCAAAGCACATAGAACGGCTCGGAACTCGAACAACCGCGCGTGATTGACCCTTGACAAAGCCGGAAAAGGCTTATTACACTCGAAGCGGAGCAAGCTAGGCGCGGCAACCCCGCAGCTCGGCAATTGGCTTAAATAACCATGATTCAAAAGGGGCGGTTATTAAAAAACGAAGGGGTATTGTCAAGGAGGAAGAGACTATGAACCGCAAGTTTGCTGGCTTTACTGTTCTAGCCATATGGCTACTGCTGTGCGCGCTGCCGGTATCGGCCCAGACGGTACAGCATGCACTGGTCTATTCTGATCAGACGCCTGAACTGCAGTCGGCGCTGTCGGCCTACACAGATGAATTGGGATTAGAGGGCGTTACTGTTCAGATAACAACTGACGCGGCTGACTTTGGCAATCAGATTCAGGCCGCCGCATTCGACGCCTATGCGGCATTCGGGACCAACGAAGCGCTGTTGAATTCGTGGATGGCGCAAGCGCCTGACAACTCCCAGTTCTTGAAAGTCACGCCGACGTCAGATGGCGAGATCCAGGCCGAGTATCGCTCGTTCATCGCGCCGGCTTCCGGGCGTGGTGTGACGATCGGTCGAACCGTAACCGGTGTGACCAACGAAAATGGTTTTCAGATCAAGAGTGAGTCGGACTATTCGACTTCCACCTTCGATGGGCGCTTAAAGCACATTGAGTCCAAATCCACCGAATCGTCGCTCGGCTGGCCATGGCGCGGCATCGTGGATTCGGCCATTGACTTGTTCACAGGCTGGCTGGAAGATATTCTCAACTGGTTGCAGTGCATTGCCGATTGTGCTCAAGGCTGTATTAACGATTTCCTTGACGCCATTCCCGAAGGTGTGGAAGTGACAATTACAGTGGAAGTCCAAACCACTCCGCCGGGTGTCAAAACTTCGATTTCGGTCAAAGCCTCCGGCCAAGCTGCGGTTCAGGTGATGCGCGCTTATGCGACGCTGCTCAAATGTATTGGCGAATGCGCATCCAACTGCACACTGAGCAGTGCCGGGAACGCTTAACACTTTAGTCGATCCCGCAACAACCAGCCAATCTCTCGACTATCATCATCGGTAACAGCGGCTGGGCGTCGACACGCGGACCCGGGATATCCGGGTCCGCGCGAACCTCCCCGACAAACCTTCCTGAAGGAAAAACTGACATTCACCGGCAACTCCAGGCCCGTGACAATGCCACAACATCCAAAGAACCACACCGCTTTGCTGGTGATCGACGGTCAATGACTTTATGTCCGAGGGCGGCGCGGCCTGGGAACTGACCAAAGGATACGTGCGGATGAGTGACGTCATCACCAACCTCAGCCGGGCGTGGCCTGATCTTCAGTCACCACGTGTTAGTGCCGTTTGAACCTGCTGCGGTTGATCACTAATCCGTGTCTTATGGCGTAGTTTCAAAGCCTTAGCATGCCCTGCCACTTGTACGCGCGCTTTTACAACTCTATGCACCGTACTTTGATGCTTCCAGGCAACACGCTTGAGCGCCATCAAGTGCGACGCGGTCTCGGAAAAAGTCGCAGCCGAACCAGACAAAACGCAGAGAAGGCTATTGCATAATTCGTCTATTTATGATCTCATTGCATCAAATAAAACGTGACGAGTGTATCTGTCACCAAAATAATTCAGGACGATCAACACAGTCTGGTGTTGAGCGACATGAGCAATAAAAAGTGACATTGGATAATAAAAAAGAGCTATCTGATCTTCCCCCGCACGACTGATTCGCAGCTTGATGTGGCGGCGTTTCCCGGATGCGTGTTCGCGATCATTCCCGACAATCAGAAAGTTATGGAACCCATCGAAATCGGACTGTTTGTGAAAGCACTGATAATCGACAACTACGATTCATTCAGCTACAACCTGCTGCAATTGATCGGCACCGCCACAGGCCAGTCGCCGCTGATCCGGCGCAATGACGAGATTGAGTTGGGCGAAATTCTTGACCTCGGCGTCGATTGTGTGATTTTGTCGCCGGGCCCGGGCCGCCCGGATCAGGAACGCGACTTTGGCGTTTGCCGGGATGTTCTGTCGTTCGGTGGATTGCCGGTACTCGGCGTTTGCCTTGGCCATCAGGGTATCGGCCTGCAAGCGGGCGCGCGTCTCATGCTAGCCCCCGAGCCCATGCATGGTCGGGTCAGCCGGATTCTGCATGACGGTCGCGCGCTGTTCGAGGGCATCCCGTCGCCGTTCGAAGCCGTACGCTACCACTCACTGGTTTTACCGGATACGCTGCCTTCTTGTCTTCGAGTGACCGCGCAAAGCGAGGACGGCTTGGTCGCTGGGATTGAGCATGCCGAATATCCGTTCTGGGGCGTGCAGTTCCATCCGGAGTCCATCCTGACGGAGCACGGTGACACGTTGATCAGCAATTTCTTCCGTCTGGCCCAACGACATTCACAGCGACATCCCGAAACAATTACTAGCGACAAACGATCCACCGCCGAGCCGAACCGAGTTCCTGAGCCAAGTGCCTCTGAATTCTTGAAGGTGTTGTCGCGGCGAGTTGAAACCAGACTCGACGACGAGCAAATCTTCGCCCGGCTTTACCAGGAATCGCACGCAAGCTTCTGGCTCGATACCTCACGTGCTATTGAAGGCTATTCCAGATATTCGTACATGGGGGATGCCTCCGGGCCGCGTGCGAAATTGCTGCTGTACGATCTTGAATCACGCAAGCTTGCAATCCAGAGCGGTGGCGAGTCGGAACAGATTAACTGTTCAATCTTCGATTATCTGCGCCACAGACTGGCCGGTACCCGGGTCGAAGAGGTGGATCTGCCGTTCGAATTTCGCGGTGGTTGGGTTGGATTTCTGGGCTACGAACTCAAGGCGTTGTGTGGCGCCGATGAGGTCCATTACGGCACGGGCCATGACGCGGGCTTTATCCTGGCCGACCGGTTTGTCGCCATTGATCAGCTGGAGCGGGCGGTGTGGCTGGTTCATCTGACCACCGACGACACGCACGCCGACGCCACCAACTGGCTCGACGATGTGGAGCAGCGTCTGGGCAAACCCGAAGACGCAATCGCCGACCCATTCACGGACCCACGCACGGACCCACGCACGGACCCAATCACTGATAACCCCACACCGGTTGGTGCGCCGGTGGTGTTTACCCCCCGGCATGGACGAAGTGAATATTTGAACCGTATACACGAGGCCCAGACCGAGATTCGTCGGGGCGAGAGTTACGAAGTATGTCTGACCAACGAAATCCGGTGCTCGCAGAAACCCGATCCGGTTCGACTTTATCAGCAGTTGCGCGCGCTCAATCCAGCACCATACGCGGCGATGCTGCGTTTCCCCGAACTCACCGTGTTGTGTTCGTCGCCGGAGCGGTTCATGAAGATTGACCGTGATGGCACGATCGAGGCCAAACCAATCAAGGGTACGGCGCCGCGCGGTCAATCACCGAAAGAAGATCAGGAATGGGCGCGCTGGCTTGCCAGCAGTGAGAAGGATCGTTCTGAAAATCTCATGATCGTGGATTTGCTCCGTAACGATCTTGGCAAGGTGTGCGAGATTGGTAGCGTGCAGGTGCCGAAGTTGATGGAAATCGAAAGCTATCAAACAGTGCACCAGATGGTCAGTACAGTCAGAGGACGCCTGCTCCCTCAACATAGGCCGGTAGACGCCGTGGTCGCCGCCTTCCCGGGAGGCTCCATGACTGGCGCGCCAAAGATTCGGACGATGGAAATCATCGATCGCCTGGAGGAGGGCTCACGTGGTGTTTATTCCGGCGCTATCGGGTACTTCGGATTGGACGGCAGCGTCGATCTCAACATCGTGATTCGAACAGTGGTGATTGATGCCGACGGTCTTTCCATCGGCTGTGGCGGTGCGATTACGCATCTGTCGGATCCGGAGGCGGAGTATCAGGAGATGCGTCTTAAGGCGCTGGCGCCGATGCGGGCTGTCGCGACTGCTTGCGGCGCCAGCGAGGATGACTGGATCCTGCTCTACGAGGATGATTGCTCTCTCGCATCCCAGATTGATGTCCCGGGCGATGAAGTGCTTGGCGAATCGCAGGCAGTGCGTGCCGAGTTGATCGAGGACTAGCATGGACTGCCAACGAGCGGAGCGCACATTGTCGCGGATTAAGACTATGGATTAATACAACGGATAAAAACGACGGATAAAAGCGGCGGATAAAAACGGCGGATAAAACAACAAATCTCAAGGTTAATCAGGAACAAAACAACCATGTCAACAACTGCGGAAACATTTCACAAAAAGGTCAGTCATGTCGGTGATGCCGGAGTACGGCATTTACCAGAAGCCATACATCCGTTTCCCGACTTGCTTGCGATGACGCCCTATGATGTTCTTGAAAGCTACAAGGTACAGCAAAGGCGGGATTTTGAAGCCGTGTTCCAGCGCTTGAAGGAGGACGGCGGGTTTCTGCCGGCGCTACCCTGGATCCGGACAATGCTGGAACTGGACCCGCAAAACGTGGTGGCCCGCAATGCTGATGTCGAGCGCATGCGCGCCTTGTTTACCGACATGCATCGGCACGTCATGGCGCATCCAGTCTGGACCCACCCGTTTTTTTGCCGATTCCACGACGCCACGATGGAGCGTGCGCAGGTCGCGCGTTTTCTGTGTCACTACCTCAATCAGGTCAAGAACACACGGCAATGCGTCGCTTTGTGCCTCGGCCGCTTCAACAGCCTGGCGGATTTGCCTTTCGGCCGCTTGAATGAAGCGGTTTCCGAGTTGGTTCAAGTCGTGTTGGCCGGTTTGCTGGCCGACGAATACGGTACCGAGGGGGCTGCTTCCGATATGCATGCTTCCCTTGACATCGCCGAGTTGACCAATAAGCGCACTCACATTGTGCTGTACCGCCAGCTTTTCGAATTGCTCGAAATGCCGCCAGCCGATCAGGATGTGGCGCTGCTCCCGGAAATTGCCGACAACGTGCTGGTGCAACGTCTGTTGGCCGGCTCTGACGCGTTTCGTGAAGTAGAGGCGCTGGCGTCTGTCGGGCTTGGGATGGAATGGGGTGTGCCAACAATCTTCTCGATGCTGCTTGGCGGACTGATTCGTTTCGCGGATCGCGAAAACATTGTCTGGACTCCGCATCACCTTGAAGTGCTGACCGGACATGTGCGACAGGATGTGGATCATGCCGTTTCAGTCATGGTTGCCTCGGCATTGCTGGTCAACGGCGAGGATGATATCAGCGCGATCAAAAACGCGACCAATATCCTGATGTCCAGCCGCTACGAAATGATGACAGGGATTTATCGTGATGTATTCGGTGAAGCTTGTGCCTCTATTGACGAGATTGACTTGGCGCCAGCTTATTACGTTATGGACCACCGGATTGCCGATGAGCTAACCGAGGCGCGCGCACGAACGCCAGTCGAGCAGGTTGTCGGTCACTCGACCTGGTTTGCCAGTGATCGCCTGCCATTTGTTTTTGCCTGACTCGACCGCAAAAATCTGGAGATGATGCTATGACGCAAGGCTGGAGCCCCACTCGCAGACGCTTCCTGCGCGCTGCCGCCGGGTTGACTGCGTTGGCGTTGATGCCGGGTGTCCGAACGCACGCCCGCAGCGGTTTCGAAGGCTTGACGCCCAAAGAGGTCGCACATGGATCCAGTCTGGTAGACAAGGTTGCCGGCTGGAACGCCAACTCCGAGATGATATTGCGAGGCCCGCGGGGCACGCCGCGAACGCGAGCTGGTCGGGTGAGTAATCTTCTGCGCGCCAATGGAGTTGACAGCCACCGCCTGTTCCGCTTCGACACGCCGTCCGATCTGAGAGGCACCGCCTTGTTGATTCACGAAAATCAGAATGGCGACGATGACATCTGGCTGTATTTGCCAGCGGTTGGTCGCAGTCGCCGTATCGTTTCAAGTGCCAGAAAAGACGCATTTGTCGGAAGCGAATTCAGCTTTGCGGATCTGATGACGCTGCCCGTTGATCGCTTCACCTATCAATTCGGTGGGCACGAAGTCATCGACGGACATTCCTGCATCGCGGTGATCTCCACCCCCGCCGACGACAGATGGGCTCGGGATATTGGCTATTCGCGTCAAGTGGCCTGGACGGATGAACGCAGCCTGGCGGCGCGCCGGGTCGAATACCACAATCTGCGCGGCGACCACTTCAAAACGCAGTGGTTGAGCAGTTTTCATTCAGCCGGAGAAGGCAAGTATATCGCCACTTATCGCCGGATGGTGAACCACTCGAACGAGCGCGAGACGATCCTGAAGTTTGAAGAATTGGACTCGAAAGCCGATTTGGCAAGCAGCGAATTCATGCCTCAACGCCTGGACCGGGGTTAATCGAATGTCACACGCACAGGACACAATAAATGAGCCACTGACCGGGTCTGTGTCGAAGAAGAATGGCCGATCACGTTATCAGCGCTTCGTCAACCGGCGACTGGGCGAGATGTTCGAAGCACTGGGTCTGGACCGGCGCTTCGTGCGTGGACAGGGCTGCGAGCTTGTGGATGACCAGGGCCGCGTGTGCCTGGACTTTGTAGCCGGGTTTGGTTCGGTGCCCTTCGGTCATGCTCACCCATCGATTCATGCGGCCATGCAGGACTATCTGGCTTCCGGGGAGCCGGCCATGGCCCAGCTTTCCGATCTGGTTGCCGCCGGTGAGCTTGCCGAGCGGCTGGTGGCCTTGACCCCGCCGGGTCTGGAACGGGTCTGCTTCACCAATTCCGGGACCGAAGCGGTCGAGGCCGCGATCAAGACCTGTCGCGCCGCGACCGGTCGCAATCGGATCATTACCACTCACGGCGGGTTTCACGGCAAGACCCTGGGGTCGCTGTCGGCTTCGGGTCGGCCCTATTTCCAGACGCCGTTCGGTGCGCCGGTCGAGGGTTTTGATCATGTCCCGTTCGACGATGTCGACGCGCTCAGGCACGCTCTTGAAGCGGCTCCCGCGGCAGGGGTGCTGCTGGAACCGATTCAGGGCGAGGGCGGGGTGGTGGTGCCGTCGCCTGGTTACCTACGTCGCGTCCGGGAGTTGTGCGATCAGCACAGTGTCCCGCTTTTGCTGGACGAAGTGCAGACTGGACTCGGGCGAACAGGAACATTATTTGCCTGCGAAGCCGAAAACGTGGTGCCTGATGCGCTCCTGCTGGCCAAGGCGCTGGGTGGCGGGCTGGCGCCGATCGGCTGCGTTGTGATGACTGCGGCCCTGGCGAGCGAGGATTTCGAGCAGCGGCATTCATCCACCTTCGCCGGCAACGCGATGGCCTGCCGGGTCGCACTGGCGGTATGCGAATTACTGGAGCACGAGGGCGAGCAGATTCTGAAGAATGTGCGCGAGCGGTCGCAACAGTTGCAGGAAGGTCTTCAACGAATTGTCGCTGCGTATTCGAACGTACTCAAGCCGGTACGCGGTCGTGGACTGTTGCTGGGTCTGGAGTTCGATGTGACGCGGCGGATCTTTCCCACCAGCACAGGCACTCTGATTGGCTTGCTCGGGGAGCAGGGTAATCTGATTCCGTTGGTGGCCAGTCACCTGCTGCACCAGGGCATTCGCACCGCCCCCACCATGAATGCCGGCCGGGTTATGCGGGTCGAGCCGCCACTCATCGTGACCGAGTCACAATGCGAGCGTTTCCTCGAAGCGGTTGACCTGACTTGTGACATCGTTTCGCGTGGCGATACCGGCGGCCTGGCTGGCCACCTGGTTGGCAACCGCGGCATTGCGCCGGCGGGCCGGACGCGCGTCTATCGACGGCCCGAACCGGTTGTGGCAGCGCCGCAAGATGGGCGCTTCGCGTTTATCGCGCATTCGGTTGATGCCAACAGCTTTGTCGATCTGGATCCAAGTCTCGCGCACGCCGACCGGGGCCTGCTCGAGCAGCTGGGCAACCGCCTTGGTGACCAGCTCGAGCCATTCGTTGTTGGTCAGATGCGCGTGCGTTCTGCGACCGGCGCCACGGCCGTTGGCGAATTCATCGGCATTGCGCTTACTGCGCGCCGCATGATTGAGATGGCCCCGGACGAGGCCGAGCGCCTGGTCGCGCGAGCGGTGGACTTTGCCCGTGATCGCGGCGCGCGGATCGTCGGCCTGGGGGGATTTACCTCCGTGGTGATGCGCGGCGGAACACGTGCGACCGGGCGCGGTGTCGCCGTGACCACGGGAAACAGCTATACCGTTGTCGTTGCGGTAGAGGCGATCGAGAAAGCGTGCCGCACGCTCGGCGTCGAGCTGTCGCAGGCCAGGCTAGGCGTGCTGGGCGCGGCCGGTTCGATCGGCGGAGCCGCCACCATCATGCTGGCATCACAGGTGGGCAGCCTGACCATGATTGGTAATCCGGAGAACCCGGAAAAGACCCGCCGACGTTTCATCCGGGTGCTTGCTCATGCCCTGAGCGAGGCGGCGCGTTCAGGCACTGGCAAACTGTCCGAGGCTGTCCGGGCGATGCCCGACCAACCCGATTCAGAAGAAGGTTGGCGCAATTGGGCCGCTGAGGTTCTCGACGGCCAGCGCGAACTACCCGTGGACTGGTCCGTTGATCGCGCCGTGGCCGTGCCGCCATGCGATGTCATTCTCACCGCCACGTCCAGCACCGAGCCATTGGTGCAACCTGAGATGCTCAAGAGGGGAGCGATCGTCTGCGATCTATCGCGCCCGGCGAACACAAGCAATTTGGTGGCCGAGCAGCGCCCCGACGTGCTGGTGATTGATGGCGGCGTGGTGGAAGTTCCCGGACGCCCGCACCTGGGACTGGACTTCGGTTTCCCTTGTGGACTGGCCTATGCTTGCATGGCCGAGACCATGATGCTTGGACTTGAACAAACGAATCGCGACTGCAGCATCGGTGCCCGCCTGAATTTCGACAAGCTCGCCGATTTTCGCGCGATGGCCGACAGGCATGGTTTCCGCCTCGCCGGCTTGCGGTCATTTGATCGGCCTATCGGCAATATCGACTGGCGACGCCTGCGACAGGCGCGCTCGAATTTGGCGCCGCAAATGGCGGCTACCGACAACACCGAGGGGTCGCATATCGTTGCGTGCGAGCCGGTCGAAAGCGTCGAAGATGGCGACCGTGTAAATGCCATAGAGCGGTTGGTCGACCGGCACGCACGCGAGCGCCCCGATGCGGTCGCGCTGATAGAAGGCGACCGTCAGGTTCGGTTCGGCGAGTTGTTACAAAAGGTTGGCGCGGCGGCGCGTTCGCTGGCTGCCCAAGGGATTAAAGCTGGCGACACCGTCGCCTTGTTAAGCCACGACAGTGTAGAGGCGGCACAATTCGCGCTGGCGGCGATGCGGCAGGGCGTCACGGTGGCCTATCTGAATCCGTTCACCCGACCCCACGGCTTGCCACGTTTGCTGGGTCAGTGTCATCCTGATCTCATCCTGGTCGGCCAGGGCCAGGTGGAGGCCGCGGCACCCGTGCTTGATAACGGCGGGTATCGCTGGGTCTCGTTGAGCGACGCCAACGCCAGCGCACCCGCGGGTGACTGCCCGGAGCCGGCTGACCTGACGGCCGGAACGCCAGCGATTTGCCTGTTCAGTTCCGGTTCGACCGGCCGGCCCAAGGCCGTGCTGCACAGCCATCGCAACATCATCAACACCAATCTCAATTATGCTTCCACGACCTTAGGCATCAAACCCGGCGACATCGTGTTTTCGCCATCGCGGATGTTTTTTACCTATGGCTTCAACAGCGTCCATCAGGCACTGTTTGCCGGCGCCACTGCATTGCTTTCACCGCCTTGGCCCAAGCCCGACGTCATGTTCGACATCATCGCGCGACACCGGCCGAGCGTGATGTTCGGGGTGCCCACGGTATTTCTATTGCTGCTATCGCACTGCGACCCGCGCAATGCACCGGATCTTTCCTGTCTGCGATTGTGCGTATCGGCGGGCGAACCGCTGCCGGAAGACGTCTTCGACGCGTGGCGTGAGCGCTTTGGGCAGGAAATACTCGACGGGATCGGCACGACGGAAGTAATGAGCACATTTATAACCAACGCCCCCGGCGAGATTCGGCTTGGCTCCAGCGGTCGAGTCGTGCCAGGCTTTCAGGTGCGTCTGGTCACAGAGGGAGGCCACCCGGCCGAAGTTGACGAGGTCGGCGTGCTATGGGTTCGTGGCAATACCCTGACCAAGGGCTATTGGCGTGATGATGATCGAACTTCCGAGGCCTTCCAGGATGACTGGTATTGCACCAACGACCTGTTCTATCGCGACAGCCGGGGTTGGTTCTACTATATCGGCAGGGCCAACGACATGCTCAAAGTCGGTGGTTGTTGGGTATCACCGGCGGAGATTGAGCAAACCCTGCGTACCCATCCGGCGGTTCACGACGCGGCAGTGATCGCCGATCAAGGTGTTGGCAAGCTGGTTCGGCCCCGCGCCTTTGTTGTGTTGCACGAAGGCTACGAGGCGCAACCAGCTCTGGCCGATGAGCTGAAACGCTTTGCCAGCGAGCGACTCTTGCCACCGCAGTATCCCCATTTTGTTGAGTTCGTGCCGGAACTGCCGCGCACTGACAGCGGCAAAATCCAGCGCCATCGGTTGCGCTTCCTGGTCCAAAGCGCCGCGTAAACACAAGGAGTATGTGACAGTGGCTGATACACGCTTTATGAATCGTCTTCGCTTCATCATGGACAAGCGGTTGACGATCGCAAATCTTATGGACAAGGCGGCTACGGCACATGATGATAAACCGTTGTTCTACCTTGACCAGCCGCCAGCGTTCGGAGGTCTCGGCAGTTCCATCTCCGCCGGGGAGCTGTTGCGTTTTGCCAATCGCTTCGGGGTCTTGCTGACCGAGCGATTGGGTCTGCAGCGCTGGGAGCGAGTGGCGGTGATGAAGGCCAATCATGGCGACATCGTGCTCATGGGCATGGCGGTCATGCGAGCCGGTCTGATCACCGTGCCGATCAACGGCGGCATGGGCGCGGACACGGCGCGCGACTATCTTGCCTACACCGGCGCCACCTGCCTGATTACGGATCAGGCTACGCTCATCCGGCTGGCGGCCGCCAATGCGATCCCAGAGGCAGTGCGGCACATTCTGGTGACCGATCAGGGTGGATCGACAGTTACCCACGACCCGCGCGCGATTGATCTGCGCCACGCTCTGGACGCGGTGGCTGAAGATGCCTGGCTGGAGCCGCCCGATCTCGCGACCGATGACGACGTGCTGATTTGTCATACCTCGGGCACCACGGGCACGCCCAAGGGTGTGCTGCATACCTCGGGAACGTTGATAGCTGGCGTCAAAGGCCAGCTCAAGGTCGAGCCGATACTGCGCACCGACATCATGTTGAGCGCGTCGCCGTTTAATCATTTCATCAATCACCTGGGCACGCTGGCAATGCTTGCCGGGCGGGCACGCGCCTGGCTGGTGGGCAGCGAGAACCCGTGCGAGCTGCTTGACCTGATCGATCGCGAAGGCATCACCGTGGTGTTTTGCTTTCCACACACCTATCAGGCGATGCTCGAACAGGGGTTGGACAGATGGAGCCTGGCGTCGGTTCGAATCTGGCTTGCTGGAGCCGACAGCAGCCACGAAGCGATGATTCGGCCGTTCGTGCAACGTGGCGCGTTCGTGCGTTTGTTCGGGCGGCGGCTTTGGTCGTCGCTGTATGCCGATACGATGGGATCGTCCGAAGTTGGATTTGCCGCCTTGTTCCGATTCGCGTCCAGCCGTTCCAGTCAATTCGGAAGGCTTGCCGGAAAGCCAACATTCGCAGGTCCGAAGATCCGGATCGCCGACGAGCAAGGCCGGACTGTACCGCATGGACAGGTCGGACGGTTTATGGTCAAAGGACCCACATTGTTCAAGGGTTACTGGAACGCGCACGATAAATTGCACGGCGTCGTGCGCAATGGCTGGTGGTGGACGGGAGACGTGGGTTACCGAGATCGTCGCGGCAACTTCTATCATTATGACCGCGATGTGGATGTCATCCATACCGCTGATGGCCCGGTGTATGGCCTGCCGATGGAAGAAGCGCTGCTGAACCAGAAAAACGTGGCCGAGGCGGTGGTCATCGGTGTGCCGGCTGGCGATGGCAGGCAGAGCGCAATCGCGCTGTTGCAACCAGTAGCCAAAAAATTGATTGACCCCGACAAGGTTCGCGAAGCTGCGATACGCGAGTATCCCGATGCTCGTGCGCTGGTGCGGATAGAGGTGGTCGACGCTAGGGACATCCCGCGCGGGCTGACCGGCAAAGTGCTCAAGCGGGAATTGCGCGATCGTTATGCCGGCATCTTCGACTCCGCTGAAGCACCGGCCCCACTCAGAGCCCCGGCAACGATGCCGGGTTGATTATTTGTCAGCACCGGTAAGCTGCCCCCAGGTGCCTGCGCCTCGACCGTCTGGCGCAATGTTGAATGCTGAACTTGAGGAAATTGAATATGCATGGTGAACTCGAAGCACTGATCGAGCACAGCACAACCCCTGAACAAATGGCCCCGGCCAGCGTGACCCGGGATGATTTCGCCTCTCAGTCAGAGGAATACCGTGAGAATCTGGTCCGAATCATGAGTATGCAGGCCTACGCCGAACGATTGGGCGCGATTGAACTGGGGGTGTGGGTAGCGCGTGCGCCGAACTACCAGCTTCGGCGCATCTGCGCGCGCATTTGTTCCGACGAGGCCAATCACGCCTGCTGGTTGTACCGCGAGCTGGACGCGATCGGTGTGCCAGAGGAGCGGGCGCTGGAGATCGCTGAGGGGCGAACCGGCCGTGGTCCGGCCAATGCGTCGCTGGCCGGTCCCAAAGCCGTTGGCGATGACGACAATACCTGGATGGACGTGCCACTGAACAACATGTTTCTCGACCGCGCCGGCCGTTACATGGTGTCCAATTTCGCAGCTTCGAGCTTCGAACCCTGGGCCAGGGTGTCACGCCGAATTCTCAAGGACGAGAAAATGCATGAGGGCTTTGGTCTGCGCGAATTGAAACGATTGGTTTCTGATGCCGAAGATCGTGACGAGCTCGCCCGCCGTGTGACCAAGTGGTATGCCCTGGGCTTGAATTTCTTTGGGCCACCCAAATCCTCGCGCACCGAGCAACTCCGTTACTTTGGCCTGAAACGAATCGACAACGAGACGTTGCGCTGCGCCTATCGACAGGAATGCGAAAACATACTGGACCGGCTGGACGCACGCGACCTGGTTCGTCTTGAGCACGACGCCTTCCCATACGCCTGAAGCGATAAAAGTCATGACACAACCACGACCCTGCGGAACGTTTAACAATCCGTTTCTGATGCTATCGCATCTTGTCAACGGCAATTCGTGTGAAATCCTGGAATTGTCGGACGAGCCCGATGAAGCGCTGCTGCACCGGGCCTTGCGATCGGCCATGATCCGCCATCCCATCCTCAATAGCCGCTTATCCAGGCGTGCCGGTCGCGCTGAATGGATTCGGCTTGAACAGCCGCCCGAGCCGAACCTGCGTGTCGAGAGACTGCACGAGTCGGACCCTGAGGTTGTGCACCGTCGTTTGGTATCCAACATCTGGGACGAATCGCTTGACCCACTTTCCGGGCCACTGGCGCGATTCCACTTGACCATAACGCCGACTGGGAGCTGGTTACAGCTTGTTACGCATCACATCGATTCCGACGCGCGCTCCGGCTACCGGCTCGCTCATGACATTGCCATGGCCTACACGGCGTTCGCTGAAGGACGCGAACCGGAGACCGGAGAACTCGATGTGCCCAACCCGCCTCCAGACCGCGCGGTTTTGCGCAATGATCATCGTGGTCCCCTGGCCTTAACCGCACGTGCGCTTTCATTCCTGGTTGGCGACCTATGGCGTGGCGGAAAGGGCCTGAGCCTTTCGGGGCCACGTGGCGCGACCGATGTGCGCAAGCTCGACCTTGGCGTCGAGCGTCTGCGGGCCGTCAAGCGCGCGAGCCGTGCGCGGGGCTGTACCGTGCATGCGTTGCTGCTAACCGCGACCACCCGCGCCTGCCAGGAGATCGAGCGGCGTAGCGACAAAAAGCCCGCGCGAGTCTACCCACTGCTTGACCTGGTCTCGCTACGCGCGCACGCCGGGCCGGAAGCGATGGACTTGTACGACACCATGGTGGTACCCGTCGTCCACCATATGGATGGTCGACTTTCCGATGATGCACTGATCAACGCGGCTGCAGCTCGGATCGAGCGATTGAAATCGGGTGATGCCGTCGTCGAGTTATGGCGCCAGCGTCTATATCAGTGGATGGCATGGCCTTTGCCCAAGGTCATGGCGACCCGGTTTCTCACCCGTCTGGTCGTCAAGGGCAATATCATCTGTTCCAATCCGGGTCCGGTGCCCTACGCTATCGAACATCTGGGTGAAATCCGCGTTCGCGATTTCTGGAGCTTTTCCCAATTGTTTCCACCCGGGCGCGTGACTTTCACATTTTCAACTTTCCGCGATGAACTGAGATTGATCATGGCGTATGACCAGGCGGCGATCACCAGTGCTGACGTACTGGACTTTGCTAACCGGATCGTAAAGCATCTGGATAGGTTCGCAGGCGAGGTGTCGGAAAACGTCGAGCCGGTCGGCGTGGCCTTGAATGAGCAGGCCTGATGAGCGGCACGCGCGCAGCGAAGTTTTCAGAATCCATTATGACTTGGTTGTCGCTGACCATTCAGCGCAACCGATTGCTTGCCGCTGCATTCGTGATATTGATCGTCGGCACTTTCGCATCGTTTCTGCCGCAGCTTCAATTCGACAACTCGGCCGATGCGTTCTTCAATAAGAACGACCCGACGCTGCTGGGCTACCAGAGGTTCAAGGAGCAGTACGAAACAGACGAATACTCGCTGATCCTTCTCGATATCGGTGAGCAATGGACGGCAGAAATGGTTGAATCGGTCGAGCGGCTGGTGTCGCGGCTGTCAACGTTGGATCATGTGGTTGATGTAACCGCCCTCACCAATGTCCGGCACATTCGCGGCGATGAATACGCGCTGGACATTTCGAAATTTCTGCAGGGAGTGCGCGACGACGGAACAATCCAGCAACGAAAGGCCGAAGCGATCTTGCATCCCTACTATTCCGGCCTGTTCGTGACTGCCGATGGCCGCCATCTCGGTATTCTGGTTGAAACGGAAATCATTGCCGGGGAGATTGAATACAAAATCGTCTTGACCAACCAGATCCGCGCGTTATTAAGAGAAGAGCCGTACGCGAGTTGGAACGCGACAGCGGTTGGCGCGCCGATTCTGGATGCCGATGTTCGAACCATTGTATCGACTGAAAGCGCTCTCTTCGGCGGCATCGTGTTCGCCGTGGTCGGGATCGGCTTTTGGCTGCTGTTTCGCGGGTTCATGGGTGTGCTGCTGCCACTCCTGATAGCAACGCTGTCGATCGTATCGGCGTTCGGAATAAAGGCGCTCATCGGCGCGCCGGTCACCTTGCTTACACCAATCATTCCGTCATTCCTGATCTCGGTAGGCATCGGCTCATCAATTTTTCTGCTGACCGCATATAAGAATGCACGCGCGGCCGGACTGAAGTCCGGCGACGCAGTGACCCGGTCGATGGTCGATGCTGGGCCGCCGGCAACGCTGGCGATCCTGACTACTGCCGCGGCGCTGCTGTCGTTCTATGCATCCGAGATCAGACCGGTCATGGAAGTGGGTGTGGTCATGGGGTTGAGCCTGCTGGTATCACTGGTTCTGACCCTGGTGATGATGCCGCTGGTGCTGGCGTCCACCCGGCGCGATGGTATCCGAATTGAAAAGCCGAAGGGGGCCGGCCGCGGTTTTCCACTCGGCTGGCTCGCCGCGCTGGCCACTTTTTCAACCCGGCACTCCGTTTCCGTCCTGGTCGGAGCCGCCCTGTTTTTGGGATTGGCTGCGTTCGGGCTGAAGGATTTGCGTACAGATTATTACTATCTGGGCAACTTCAAGTCCGATGTGCAGATTCGACAGGACTATGCCCGAGTAGACACGACGCTGCCGGCAAGTTCGGTCATCGAGGTGCTGATCGACGCTGGTCGACTGGATGCGTTCAAGCAGCCGGAACTATTGCGCCGACTGGCGTCGCTGCAGGACGCGATCAAAGAGCGTAGCGATATTCCAGCCAAAAGCTACAGCCTGGCCGATATTGTGCGTGAAATTGGTCAGGCATTGCATGATGGTGACCCGAGCCAATATCAAATCCCCGATTCGAGTGCAGCAGTCGCTCAGTATCTGATGCTTTTTGAAAGTTCCGGCAGCGACGAACTGAGCAATCTGACAACCTTCGACTACGATGTTGCGCGTTTGACGGTGCGGGTGCCGACCCTGCCGGACCGGGACTACCTTGGCCTGATGCAACTGATTCAGACCGAGGCCGAACAACTGTTTGGCTCGGCTGCCACAACTATGCAGAGCGCTGCAGGAGATGCATTGGAAAGCACTACGGTCGTCCAGATCGAGATCACCGGCCTGGTTCCGTTATGGCAGCGAATCAGTTCATACCTGATCTCCAGCCAGATCAAATCGATCCTGCTTAGCTTCGCGGTGATCACCATCATACTGATCTTCGCGTTCAGGTCCGCCACGCTGGGTTTGCTGATGGCGCTGGTCAACGCCTCGGTGGTCGTGCTGGTGCTTGGCTTCATGGGCTGGGCAGGGATCATGCTTGACCCCTACGTGATTCTGGTCGCGTCGATCGCGTTTGGAATCATGAACGACGACACGATCCATTTTGTCTCCCGGGTCAAAACCAGGCTTGCGAGCGGCGCTTTGCTAAACGATGCCATTCACGATGCGTTCATGACCGCCGGACAGGCTATGTTGTACACCACGATTGTACTGGTGATCAGTTTTTCTGCGTATCTTCTGTCCGATGTGGCGAGCCTGATGCGGTTCGGCTTGCTCGTGGCCCTGACATTATTGTTGGGGCTTCTCATCGAGTTGTTGCTGACACCGGCAATTCTGGTTCAGTTGCATCGGTATCGTTTGTTGCGCGGTGTGAGTGTCGACTATCCGTCGCCAGCGGCGGCCGGGGTGCATCCCGAGTCGGGCTAGGTGGATTTAACCTCGTGAAATGGCAATGGTCCAATATAGCAGCTTCAAATGCATCGACTGGGAAGCAGGCGGGTTTGCGCAGATGCTTGCCGCTCGCATCATGCCTTGCATTACTAGCTGTGGCCTTCAGTACCAATACCGTAATCGCCGAGCCAAGTCTTGATATTTCCGCTGCCGCTCATTATGCAAGCGGATCCGCCGACCTTGACGACGAGGCCCACCTGCTCGGCGCAACACTGTTTCTAGATGTAAGCCATCAAACCGGACCTTGGAGACTGCATCTTCAAAGCCAGATCCAGAAGGCCTATTTCACGGATGACGACAGCGTATTTCAGGATCACGCACTACGCCAGTTCTATCTCGATTGGCGCGGCGATCGCCTGGATATGCGCATTGGCAGGCAATTGATCATTTGGGGGCGCTCCGATCGCTTCAACCCAACCGACATCATCACCCCGACCGACTTTCGTTTCCTGACCGCGGATCTCAATGGCCAGCGTTTTGGCGCCACCGGCATTTCGGCACGTTACTTTCTAGGTCATGAATGGAGTATTTCAGGGGTCGCCCTGCCGGCGTTTTCACCCACAATACTTCCGGATGGCCTGTTGCCCGACGGCGTGGAGAAACCAAAACGAATTGAGCCGTCGGTAGGCTTTGACAATCCACAGCTGGCATTGAAAATCGAGCGAATCGGAGTCGGTTTCGATTTCTCGCTCAGCGCCTTTCGCGGCTATTCACTACTACCGGCGGTCAGCATTGTCGATGATGAACTCGTCAGGATTCATCCCAGGGTCGTCATGCTGGGCGCCGATTTCGCCGCGACCGTTGAACAATGGGCTTTCCGTGGCGAACTGGCATATGTCGACTACCGGTTCGCCAGTGGCAACCATCATTCTGCGGTTGCCGACGCGACAGGGCCACGAGACAACCTGGCCGCAGCGTTGGGTGTTGAGCGTCGACTCCAGGGAGGAGATTCGGTGCTGGTACAGATACTTTCGCAGTACCTGCCAGATCGCCGCAGTACTTTGCCTGAACCGTTTGCCTCACTGGATCGCGGCAACCGCGCGATTTTCGGCCAGTTCGGTCGCCGGCGCGTCGGAGCAAGCGCGACAATGCTCGGCCAGCGATTCAACGACCAGCTGCGTTACGAACTCGGCGGCGCGGTTCATTTCGACCGCGGCGATTGGGCGGTGCGGTCACGGATTGAATGGGTGATCGATGACAATTGGAAGCTCGACATGGCGGCCGAATGGTACGGTGGGCCATCCGAATCCCGCTTCGGTGTGCTGGAGGATGGCTCCCGGGTTTTTGTGCAATTGGTCCGGGCGCTGCCGACGCTCGGCGGGCGCCAATGACTGTGCGCTGAATGGCATGTTGAACAGGAAAATGATTCGGTGACGATACAATCATGATCAAACCAATTTTCAAACATAGTCCGCTCGATGCTTGGCTGGTGCTGGTCAGCTTGTTTCACATCACCCTGCTGGTCACGCCAGCATTTTTCTTCGACCGGATCCCCCTGCTCGCACTGATTCCGCTGGGTCTAGTGCAGGCTTTCCTGTACGCCATGAATTTTCAATGTACCGGACACAACTTCGTCCACAATCCTTTTTTCAGCAGCACCTGGCTGAATCGAGTGTTTTCGGTAATCAACACCCTGGCCCTCGGCATTCCGCAGACATTGTACAAGTATCACCATTACAACCACCACGCCCACAACAACGATGTGCCGGAGCGCTATGGTCAGACATCCGACGGATCGTCGATCTACCGCTATGGCAACCCACCAGGCAAGGTGGAGCCGTTGTGGCGATATGCATTGCTTGGTCCGTTACGTGCGGATATTCTTCCGTTGTGGCATGAGGCCCGAACGAGAAACCGGCATTGGCTGATGCTGACCGAAGCGCTCGCGCTATTGCTGTTTGTCGTCGCAATATTCACCATTGACTGGCGCTACGGTATCTTCTATATCGTCGTTATGTATGCCGGACAGGCGCTGGCGCTCGCCGAGAATTATCTGGAACACTATCTCGCTCCAAATACCAGCCGAATGGACGACTCGGTATCGGCGTACGCAGGCTGGTATAACAGAATCTGGTTCAACAATGGCTATCATCAGGAGCACCACTATCGCCCCGGGGTGCACTGGACGCGGGTGCCGGAAGTTCGCACCAGGATGATCGACGAATCCCGTCGGCGGGTGGTCGGCTGCCATTGGTTCAATTTCGGACGCAGTTCAACATCCCAATCGCCCCATTAATCCCCGACGTTGCATAAAAATCCCGCAGCAAAAAGCTTGAAGCGGAGTATTTGCAACCATTGCCAGTGGTTGAGCAGAACAAGTGCATGGCAAATACGTTGAGTTCGACACCAGCCTGGATCGGGAAGTGTGTATGCCTTTGTTCGCGATCAGCTCGCCAGCTGACGGTCTGCCCTGATCAGTAAAGGGAGTGGAATCCGGGCTTGTCAGGCATTAAGGACGCGCTATTGCCCTGCTGGGGAAAGCACCCAGTCGATCGTCACCAGCTCGTCTTCATCTCCGCCCAGTAAAACTCGAATAGGCGGGCTCGAAGTCAAATTCAGCCGTTTTAACTGCTCGGGATCAACCTGCAAGAGGTATTCTCCGGGGGGTAACTGATCAAATAAATAGAATCCATCAAAAGCCGAGCGCAGCTCACGAACCAGCTTGCCATGAGAATCCAATAACTGCAAATTCACGTTGGAGCTTTCTCGTCGGCCAGAATCATCGTGCAAATAAACGGTGCCGTCGATTTCAGTGGAAACCATAACAGGAAACGAAAGCACAATGGTCTGGCCCGTATGCGCGCGTATTCGCTTAACCGATGTGGATGGGATCCAAAATGGATTCTCCAGGCTATCTTCACGAATTTGCACGGCCACAACCTGACTGGACGGCAATTGTTCGATGATGGCTTTTCCCGTTTCATCAGTAAACACACGCTTTCCTCCAAAGCCGCCGGAAACTCGAACACCTGCGAGCGGTTCGTCGGCGGCGTCAAATTCCCCATTACCATTCTTGTCGAGAAAGACATGTGCTACTACTGTGTAGGTATTCGCAGTGGATTGCGCGCTAAGTTCCCAAGATTCTGCGGGGCGGTGCAAAGAAGTGGATAAAGCAAAAGAGATTTGATATCGTCCGTCAGTCGTCACATTGCTATTAAGACTTTTAATCCAACGCTGGCCATTTCGAATCACTGAAAATCCAACACGAGTAGCGGTGTTTGTATCAAAAGAATGGTTCAAATTTCCACGGAAAGTCCATTTCTCGTCACGACGCCAGGAAGTGGTCAGGTTTGCGCTGGACAGATCCAAATCGGGCCAGAGACGATAGCCCAGCTGTGCTGTGAAGTCCAGTCTTGACCTACGATAGCTGAGAAGCCAGCCACCGCTTACAATATCCGATAGCTCCGGGTTCGAGCGCACTTGAAGTGATTTTCCAACCGCCAGGTCTTGCCAGCGGTGTGAGACACGAAATCCCCCGGTCGTAGATCGTTGTGACTTCCCGTCTTCACTCCTCTCATACTGGCGATGTTCCAAATCCAGGGCAATCGGCCATTGGTGAATTCTATTGCTGGTCCATCGCGCGGAAACGCGATCCGATACCTTGGATTGCGATTCAGGCTGGTTGAACTGTTCGCTCTCGAACTGATTGGAATACGTGTAGTTGATGGTCAAGCTATCGCTTATGCCGAATTTCCGTGCCGAAAAAGTCGCGCCATTTCCGCCGGTAAAGTCTTGAAAGAATCTTTTTTCAAGTAACCAAGAACCGATGCTGGTACGCAGAAACGGACTTACGTAGAAGCGACGCGATCCGTCGAGTAGTACGTGGGATAAAGCATCCCCTCCGATTTCCATTCGGCCGCCGATCGATGTTCGGTATGACAAGCCACCGGCCCAATTGGATATATCATCTTCTAGTTCAAAACCTTCGACATTAATTGTTTGTGGTAGCAATGACAGATTTCTGATCATGCCAAAGAAATTCCAACGTTGTTGTCCTTTCGGCAAAGTTTCGTTATCAATCACAATTTGTTGATCACGTTCTCTTCTCTGTCCTTGGGGGCCATAAAAGACGAACCGTAGCAAATTCAGGCCTGGATTCAAAGGTATGTCTTCAAATACATACTGATTGTTGGTATCTACGGTAGTGAAAGCCAAAAGTTCGGTGTTTCGATACAATTCAACATCCCAACCATTGAGTGCCTCGCCTCGAAGCGTGGTTCGGAACAAGCCAATCGTTTGTGCTTCATCGAGATAGCCAAAGCGAAAGCCCGCGCCTTGCAACTGAGGACCCAATATGCCGAAATCAGCAGTATGAATATCACCGCCTTGCCACGTGATGTGCGGATTGAATGTCAATTCACGCTGCAGCCGAACACGGGTATCAATCAGGGCCGGTTGAAAAGGCTCGTCCCGAAGCGTTAAGGAAAAAATTCCTTCGGTACGAAAGAAATCGCCCATGGCAATCAAATCGAGATTCGCACCCCCGAATTGGCCAGGCATCGCCGAATCGGCGCGGGCCTCGATTCTAGTGTCAATTGCAGGCCAGCCAAGCATTTCCCGTGGGTATTGGACAAAGTCGCCACCCACGCTTTGCGTTTCGGATCGGGATCCCATTCTGCGCCATCGCGTTTCTCTTTCCAATCTTTGTTCCAAAACCAAACCTTGTCCCGGAGGGATATTGATACGTGAAGCGTTGAATTGAATCTCAAGCTCCAGGTCGAACCATTCGGTTATTAGCCGGCTATCAACATAAAAATCAGTCTCGTGTAACTCGATGCCGCTCCAGTCCGGTGCTTGCATGCGTCCATTCAGATTGAGCATGCGCCGCTCCCAATTTAAGAGAAAACGAGAATTTTCCGTTCGATACCAGCCTTCGGCAACGCCCTCATCGATGGATCCGGTGATCGGGATCTCAAGAACCTCCATGAACTCCAGCAATGGAATAAATAATCTTTCACCATCCCAGAAAGTCATGACCCCATCGTACAAGGGTAGTGCGCCAATGGTTACGCTCAGGATCAGCAGTTGCTCATCCGGCCTCGATATGCGTTCGTCCGCCTCCACGTTTCCACAAAGGCAGATGGAAAGCAAGGCAATGAACAAGAGTCGTCTGGTAAATCTGTAGGCAATCTCAGGGATGCTGGCGAGGTCGACGGCCAGACAAAGACTTCGGTGAAACATGATCTGTTTCAGTAAACTGGGGCTGGATTTATCTGGTTTTTAAAATCACATAAATGCATCCATTCAAATCAGTGCGGAACTAATGAAATGGTTTCCTTGGCCAGGGTTTGTTGAACATCGTTTTCGGAAGTGCTGTAAATAACGTGCAATTGGCCGTTCGCAAATTCAACATCGTCCGGGATTGTAAGTGGAAGTGAAAAGTGTCGCTTAGTTGTCGAGGTATATAAAACAAAATCCTTTGAGTGACCGACGAGAAATGTTTCTCCGCCTGCCACCGGCTCGTAGTAAATGTCCAAATCCCCGTACACCGAACGCTGGCCGTGCCGCTCAACGAGCAGGTGGACCACCGGATTGTTTTCTTCTTCGTTGACAGACAGCTCCTGAATAGTAAATTCCACCGGCAGGGAGCCGTGACGCACGATCACAGGAATGCTGATACGGAATATCATTTGAATTGCGATCGTGAAATCATCTTCGGAATCTGCAACGGAGCGTTCGATATCCATGCCCACAGACTCTTCCGGGAGAGCATAAAATAACAGATGTGACCGGTATTCACCGTCTTCCAACCCGGCGGGTTTGCGCAATAGCAAACGTATTGTCTGAGAATCGCCAGGTCCCAACTCTACTTGCCTGGGAGAGTACCGAATAAGGCGGTCCGCAAAACGCTCGTTCTCGTTCGGCGTGTCTATCTCCATCAAGTTTCCGTGTTCATCCATCCGCATTTGGATCATTTCAATGCGGTATATGCCATGGGCATGGCCTCGGTTGACCACCTGCACCTGCGCGGTACGGTCGCGCCCTTCGAAAAGTATTCGAGTGGGTATGACTGTCAGGTCACCAGTTGAACCTAAAGCGCCTACCGGAAAAACAGTCATGATGGCGATCAAAGCAAACGTCGCGACTGTGACGGTTCTGTAGCAAGATTTTCTATTGACAGATGGATCACTGCAAGAATTCACGAAATCTGTCCGAGCACTGTTATTCTTAGTCATAGTGGGTTATCAAAAAGCGTCCTTGGTCGGGGCAAAATGGTTCGTTATTCTATTTTTGCGTTTGCTGCGGCATACGTGTGCAGAGGCTTGCTCTCAAACTTGAGGTCTGTCGTGGCTGCAAAAACCCAGTGCTTCTAAAAAAAGGGGCGACCGGCTGGTCGCCCCAGCGCTTGCAGATGTGATCCGAGAATTACTTCATGATTTACCTAAATTGCAGGCGTCGCCACATGGCGCAGATTTCGCGAATGTCGCGTCTGGTGGTGACACGATTGTTGGATTCGGGATGTAAAAATCCAGCAAAACGTCTCGCGAATGCGGCGGCCAAAGTGCGATTTTTCTGATGTCTCGGAAATACCCGTTGCGCAGATTGGCGGCTCAGGGATAATTCACTGTGACATCGAAGCTGCCGGCATAGGTCCCGGGTGCCTGGGCGGCAGCAACACTAAGCGTAGCGCCCACGCTGATGATGCTGATGCCGCTCGCGTTAAGGGTGGTGCTCCCCGCTCTTGTAAAAGCATCCAACTGCATGCTGTCCGTTCCGTTCGAAACCGTTGCAGTTTCAGGTAATGTGACGATGAACGGCGCGCCCGGAATGCCGGTGACTTCAAAGCTGGCTCGTCGCAGAGCGCTTGAGTCCACCATATGCACATTGGTTGCCACAAAGGGGCCACCAGGGGGCGAGCCAGTTCCGCCAGATCCGGTGGGCGTGACGCGCAACGTTCCGGATGTGGCGAGTGGCATGATCACGCCAAAGTTCAGGCCAAAGGTGTTGGCGAGAGAAATCGCGCGGTTTTCGACTTGAACAGAGATGGTTGATGTATCGGTCGCGGTATCGGCCATTGTGTTGACGGCAAATGCGAGCAAGACTGCTGATGCCAGTGTTTTTTTTATCATTGTTTTTGTTTCCCTTTTTTGGTTTGAATATGGTTAAAAAGTGGTCGACTCTTTACTTCGGGCTCCGAAAAAAGCAAGCCTGTCTCGCGTCAATTACTTTGTCCGGTCGGCGACAATTAAAATGGCCGGTCGGTTAGAGTTTTTTCCTGCCTAGCACTTTTGTTCCTGTTTCTCCTTTTTCCTAGTGGATTGAGCTCGCTTTCGATAGCTTTCGCCGGT
>JBGTLI010000156.1:0-4913 GCA_041744195.1 Wenzhouxiangella sp.
GTGCGCAGGGCCACGCCGATATTGTTGAAGATGTAGAAAGCGAACATGAACAATTCGCCTTCGGCATCGCGGCCGGCGCCCGGTCGGTCCGAGTACATCTGCTCGTAGTTGTCCAGCATGTCCGGGCTCAGCACCCGATAGACGAATTCCGGCGTTGTTCCTATCTGCCAGAACATCCAGACAATCGGGCCGAACAGCAAGGCAAAACAGAACGCTACCAGACGCCACTCCAGCCGCACCAGGGCAGGAAACTCGTGGCTGAAGAACAAGCCGATTTCCCTCGCCAGGCTGGCCCGCGGCCGGTAGAGAAACGCATGGCCCTCCATGATCCACTGTTGCAGCTTCTGAATCAGGCTGAGGCTGTAGCCGCGCGTTTGCGCCAGGGCCAGGTCGTTGCACAGGCGCCGGTATTGCTCCGGAAAATCGTCCGGCCGGGCCGGGGTCTTGCGCGCGCGCAGATCCTTGAGCAGATTCTGGTAGTGATCCCAGCGGGACTGGCGACGCGCGATGAACTGTTCCTGTCTCATGGCTGTTGCCCCCGGATCCAGCGTGCCCAGCCCAGCAGGCGCTCCACCCCCGGTTGACCCTGCACGCCGGTCAGCGGACTGAGCAGGTCAGCCAGTTCAGCCGAACGCTGAGGGTTCAGCCGTCGGGTTCGCTCGCCGAACGACAACAGCGCCTGCTGCTCGGTGGTCGTCAGACTGACCGGTGGCCGCTGCGCTTTGCCAGCCGGCAGATCAGCCAGGCTGGCCACGCTCTGGCCCTGGTAAACGACGACGGTTCCGGCCGCGAGATCGCCCAGACGCTGGAAGCGCCGGTTGCACAACATGCTGATCAGGCCGGTCGAATACAGGGCGGGCAGGAAATCGACCTGGCGCAACAGGTTGCGAATGATGGACGGGCCCCAGCCAACCGGTGTGCCGTCCTCGTTGAGCACCTTCAGGCCGATCGCTTTCTTTCCTGGCGTTGCCCCGTGGGCCAGCACCTCGAACAGGACCGGATACCACCAGTTGATCATGAACCAGGCGATGATCATCAGGGCAAAGCCAATCGAGTCGAGCCAGGCGAGCAGGAACGCAAGGCCGAACACGAAGCCGGCCCTGATCATGAAGTCGATCAGCCAGGCCACGCCGCGCAGGACCGGGCCGGCGGGCAGCAGGGAAAGTTCGATGCCATCCGGCGTTTCCACCGGATAACGCGTGTCGATCTCAGTCACCATCGCAGTCACGAACGATTGCCCGAACAATTGCCCGAACGAATGCCCGAACGAATGCCCGAACAATCCCCGCAGCGCACTACTCGCGCCCATCCTCCAGGAATATATCGCGGTAGCCGGCATATACCGCGCACACCAGAACCGGATAGACAATCAGCCAGCCCAGCCCCAGCGGGATCACTCCGACGATCAGCAACAGCAGGCCGACCAGGCCAAAGAGCAAAAAGGGCAGGATATTGCGCAAGCAGCCAAAGAAGCTCATCTTCAGCGCCTTAATCGGCTCGATTCCGTTCAGCACAATCAAGGCCGGCGCGAACCAGATCATCATCATGACCGGCATCAGCAGGGCCAGCGCCACCAGAATGCCGAGGATGATCGCAAGAACAAAGACGGCATTACCGTCGCCGCCGATCAGGAAAGCGGCAGCGCCACCGATGATGGCCGCCACGATCATCGCGCCGATGGTCACCACCACGCTGGCGCCCAGGTAAATCAGGCCGGCGATGGCGAGCGGACCGAAGTGCTGGCTGAAGCCGGCAAACAGATCCTCGAACCGCACCTCGCCTTCGGTATGGGCGCGGTGGCTGGCAATCATCCAGCCGCCCAGGAACATCGGGATCAGCCAACTGCCCAGCATACCCAGAACCGGAATCAGGCTGGCGACGATAAAAATCGCGCCGGAGGTGATCAGCATCAGGATCCACAGGCCGAAGCCGCGCTTGTAGAGCGTCCAGCCATCGCTGATCCACTCCACGCCGCTTCCTGCCGGCACCGTGCGCGGTTCTTCGAGCACTTCCCCGGTTGCAAAGGCGACGCCGACGGGTTCAATGTCGGCCCGTGGCGGCTCAAATGGGTTGGCTTCCATGTTCAAGTCAAACGCTCCCTGCGTGATTCAATTCTCGAGCACATGCCCATCGCGCCCGCTCCCGTGGGCACAGTATCACAAAGTCGCTTCGTGCCGTTCAGGAACAGCCGCGGCCGATGATTTTGATCCGCCCGCTACCGCACATAGGGCAGTTGTTCACTCTCGCAGAATCGTGGCGTGACGGCGCGCTACTCATTCAACATCTGGCCAACACGCGGCGAATGTTTTTTCAACAAAGTGGTTGGGATACTTTTCATGCGCTTTGAAGAACGCTTTTGAAGAACGCTTTTGAAGAACGATAACCACCGCGTGCCTGATCACGCGGACAAGCCCGGAAAGGGCGGACAACTCAGTCGAGGGAAATCAAAATAATGATACTGATCAGTTCAGGGTCCCGTCGGACCCGCATGGCACTTGCATGCCTGCTTTGCATACTTGGAATACCGGCAGCTTCGGCCGCCAGCTACTACGTGCGTACCGATGGCGGCAATACCAGCCAATGCACCGGCCTTGCCGACAGCCCGTATCCGGGCAGCGGTACCAACCAGGCCTGCGCCTGGAGTCATCCGTTCATGGCCCTGCCGCCGCTCGGTACACCGAGAATCCAGGGCGGTGACACGCTGCACATCGGTTCAGGCAGCTACCGCATGGGTTACGGCGCGCCGGGCGCGAACAACTGTCGCCAAAGCTGGCCGTGGGAATGCGTCATGCCTCCCATTCCCAGTGGCCAATCCGCATCGCAGCCAACCCGAATCCTGGGACAGGGCCATCTGGATGGTTGTCAACAGGCCCCGGAACTGTGGGGTACGGAGCGGGCCTGGATGGTCGTCAACCTAGAAGGCAGTTCGAACGTGGAGATGGCCTGTCTGGAAATCACCGACCGGGGCAGTTGCGTCGAGGCCCATTGCAACAGCGGCCGATGCGAAGGTGAAGTGGCTGCGTGCAACCGCAGCTCAGCGCCTTATGGCGACTGGGCCTCCACCGGTATTTCGGCCCGTGATTCCAGCAATATCGTGTTGCGTGACCTGGATATCCATGGTCTGGCCAACCGCGGCGTCCGTGCCGGCCGCATTGCCGACTGGCTGCTGGAGCGGGTTCGTATCCGCGCCAATGGCTGGGCCGGCTGGGACGGCAATATCGGATCAAGCACATCGAACAGCGGCACCATCACCTTCAGAGAATCGGTCATCGGCTGGAACGGCTGTGTCGAGCGCTGGCCCAGTGGCGAGGTCTTTGGTTGCTGGGCCCAACAGGGCGGTGGCTGGGGCGATGGCATTGGCACTGGCACCACCGGTGGCCATTGGATTTTTGAAGACAGCACGGTGCATCACAACACCTCCGACGGCATCGATCTGCTTTACATGAATAACGATGGACGGCTCACCGTGCGCCGAACCCTGGTTGAAGGCAATGCCGGCAATCAGATCAAGGCGTCACGCAGCGCGATCATCGAAAATTCAGTAGTCATAGGCAACTGCTCATATTTTGTCAACCACCCGAACATGCTCGCAGGCGATCACTGTCGAGCGCTCGGGGACACGATCTTTGTTGGGTTGAGCAACTCGTCACAATCGGACCTGATCAACAACACGATTGTTGGCGAAGGCAATTGCGTTGTCAGCGGAGGTGGTGGCACCAGTTCCTCGCGACTGCGCATGATCAATAACCTGTTTATCGGCAAACCCTACTTCCGTGATTCAAGTAAGCAAAGCTGCCTCTACTATTCCGGAAGCAGCGAGCAGATCGTCTGGGAGAGGAACTACATCGATGGCGTTCGCCACAATGCCTGTCCCGGCAACAGTCTTTGCTACGGCTCGCCGCAAATCATCAACGATAGTCTGTCAGGCTTCGATCCGAAGCTGCAATCGAACAGTCCCCTGATCGATCATGCCAACAACAGCTTCGCCCCACCGGTTGACTTCTTCAACCTGGGAAGAGGCGTTGGCGCCGGACCGGACATCGGCGCCGTGGAATGGGGTACGGAGGAGGATGGCGGTCCGGTCGATCCACCACCCAGCGACCCGCCGAGCGATCCCCCAGCAGCCGGGTTCAGTCACGACTGTCATGACTTGCAATGCAGTTTCACCAGTGACGCCAACGATTCGAGCTTGAACTATGCCTGGAATTTGGGTGATGGCAACACGGCAACCGGCGCGTCGATCACGCATGGCTATGGCGCCGATGGCAGCTATACCGTGACCCTGACCGTAACCGACAATTCAGGCCAAAGCAGTTCAGCAAGCCAGACCATCTACGTGGAAGACAACAGTGGTGGTGATACGGGTATCTCGATCAACGGCGACGGGTATCGGGTCAGAGGCCGCTGGACAGCCGACATCACCTGGGCCGGCGCCACCACCTCGAACGTCGACCTCTATCGCAACGGCAGCCGTGTGGCCACCGTCACAAATTCCGGCGCGACCACCGACCACACCGACTTCCGCGGCGGCGGCAGCCTGGCCTACCAGATCTGCGAATCCAACAGCAGCGTGTGCTCAAACACCGTCACCGTAGAGTTCTGATCAAAGCAACAAAACGAGCCCGCTGTCGCGAAAGGAACAAGACAAGCTCACCACAGAGGCACAGAGGTCACAGAGGTCACAGAGGTCACAGAGAAAAGCTGCGATGAATTATCTATATTTTGATTCTTCCTCCGTGTCTCTGTGTCTCTCATCAAACAAATTAAAACCCAATCGCGCGGAGACGCAGGGACGCAGAGGAAAAAGGCACTTGACTGCTTTTACTTCTGCGCCTCAGCGTCTCTGCGCGAGAGGCTCTTGGATGTTTGCTGCGCGACAGCGGGTTCGGGGACGGACTCGTACACTCTGTGGT
>JBGTLI010000157.1:0-25649 GCA_041744195.1 Wenzhouxiangella sp.
TTCGATTGTCACCTGCCAGTGACCTACACGGTTATCCTGGATATGCCCGCGCGTTTCGAGGACCTGGAACCAGCGCATGTTCTTCACCGTGGCGGAGGCTTTTTCTATCGCCCGGCTGACGGCATCCTCGATGCTCTTTTCTGATGAGCCGGTCAGCTTGATTTGCTTGTACACATGGTCTGTCATCACGAATCCTCCAGTTGGGCTGTCATTTAAAGATTATCATGATCCCCTGCTTCGGTCATGGAGTGAATGGTCGGATGATTGGATTGCTTCAACGAGTCGGCCAGGCAAGGGTGGAGGTTGACGGGAAGATCATTGGTGAGATTGGGCCGGGGCTACTTGTCCTGGTCGGGTTTGAAAGATGCGATCAGATCGAAAAGGTGGGTCGCTTTCTCCAACGCCTGCTCAACTATCGGGTGTTTGCCGATGTAGAGGGGCGCATGAACCTGAGCCTGCGCGATGTCGGCGGCGGCTTGCTGCTGGTGCCGCAATTCACACTGGCCGCAGATACCAATACCGGCAACCGCCCCAGTTTCACCCCTGCCGCCAGCCCCGATGATGGGCAAATTCTGTTCGAAACCTTGGTCACTCAGGCCCGCAGCACCTGGCCGGATACCGCAACGGGCGAATTCGGCGCCCACATGCAAGTGCACCTCGTCAACGACGGTCCAGTCACCTTCTGGATCCAAACAAACTAACCGGCCAACCAGCGAACCAGGCAACCACCCCTAACCAATCAGCGGCAAGGGCACGTGCAGTGTGCCGCAGATGACGCGCATCAGTTCCATTTCCTCGGCGATGATCTGCTCATCGTGCATCGCCACCCGCGCAATGGCGGCGACGAGTTTCTGTTTTTCAGTAGGGCGCAGTTGGTCAAGCTCTTTCAGGGCTGAATCAAGCTGATCGGGCCAGTCGGCCAGTTCAGGCATGGCCGGCCAGGCCTCATCGGTGTATAAGGCGCCGATGCCGGCGGCCAGGGCGGCTCGGGCGACTTCAGGCTCATCGGGATGGCCATGGTGGGCCAGGATGGCCAGCAGCGTATGGGCCGATTCTTTTGTCGCGACGAGTTTCCTGGAGCCGCCGGGCCTGACGCGCGATGGGTTGAGCACGTCCTGGATCTGGCTGCTGGTCAGGCGGGCCAGCGCGTATTCGAACACATCAACCCGGCCGTCGGCATGGATCAACTGGTCAATCAGGCTGATCAGGCCGATCAACTCATTTTGCGGACGCCTGCGCAGCGCCGGAAAGGCGATCTCCATGAGCGGTAGACGTTGCGCCGGCTCCAGTTCGGGAGCGGCCTCGCGAAGCGTGCGAACCTGGCTTTCGCTTTCGCTGCCCAGCGCTTTGGCAATCATCAGTAGTTGCTGTTCGCGAACCTCCGCGTCAGTGCTCAGCAGCAGGTAGCAAATAACCTCCTGGGCCCACTCATCGGAATGGGCCGCCCGTTCCAGAGGCTTGGGTATGGCGGCAACCAGCGCGGCGGCCAGCATGACCTGGTTCAAATCCGGCTGACCGATTTGTTCGGCCAGGTTGTCGATATTCAGTCCGCCGGGTCCACGCTTCGTCTCCGATCGCGCTTTCTGCTCGGCTTCGGCCTGCAGTTCGGCCTCGGCCTGACGTGCCTGGGAGTGGCGGCTCAACTGTACCGCCAGTTCCTTGAACTGTTCCGGGCGAAAGGTTGGATCAATCGCCTGGATTCGTCGCTCCAGCGGCGGGTGGGTTGCGAACATCTGCGAGCCTATGCCGCGGGCAAACAGCATATGACCCACTTCTTCCGAATCGGCCGTCATGTACGAACTGCTGCTCAAGGCGCCGATCTTCTTCAGCGCACCGGCCACCCCATCGGGATGGCGGGTGAATTGCACCGCCGAGGCATCAGCCAGATATTCGCGCTGGCGCGATACGGCCGCCTTGATCCAGCGGCCAAAGAACAGACCAACATAACCGATCACGACCACCGCCAATCCGATCATCAGCACCGGCGCAGCACCGCGTGAATCGCGCGCGAAGCGGGCGGTCATGAGAAGGCGGCGACCGATGATGGCAATGACCAGGATGCCGAACAGAAATCCGATCAGGCGGATGTTCAGGCGCATGTCGCCGTTGAAGATATGACTGAACTCGTGGGCGATGACACCCTGCAGTTCATCGCGATCCAGGTTCTCCAGGGTACCGCGGGTCACCGCCACGGCGGCATCGGAAGTCGAGAAGCCGGCGGCGAAGGCGTTGATGCCCTGCTCTTGCTCTAGCACATAGATTTCGGGCACTGGGATGCCGGATGCGATCGACATCTCCTCGACCACGTTGCGAAGACGCCGGCGCAGAGGGTCCGTGGTTCCCGGCTCGATCAGGGTGCCACCCATTGCCCGTGCCACCTCACCGCCACCGCCACGCAGCTGCACCGTTCGAAAGGCACTCGCGAGCCCGATGATGGCACCGGTGATCACCGTCGTGGTCAGAATCAGACCGACATTGTCGCCCAGCAAATGTCCAAGCGACAGCGCGGCGACATCGTTGTCGGCGTACCCGTACAGCCCCAAAACCAGCGCGTTGACCGCAATCACGATGCCCAGCACCGCCAGCGAAAACAACGTCACCAGCAAACGCGTCTGGCGCCGGGCCTTGTCCTGATGCTCGAAGAAGTTCATCGGGGGCGGCAGCTACCGCTCAAAAACTCACCTTGACCGCTTCGCGCTTGGCCGGGTCTTCGATGTCGAGCAACTGGGCGGGCTGGAAGCCAAACAAGCCGGCGATGATGTTGTTGGGGAAGCTTTCGCGCAGGATGTTGAAGGTCATGACTGCATCGTTGAAGGCCTGGCGGGCAAAGGCGACCTTGTTCTCGGTACTGGTGAGTTCCTCGGAAAGCTGCATCATATTCTGATTGGCCTTCAGATCCGGGTAGTTTTCCGACAGGGCGAAAAGTCGGCCCAAGGCGCCGGACAGCCCTTGCTCGGCCTGACCGAGCTTCTTCATGGCCTCCGGATTGCCAGGATCACTGGAGGTTTCCTTGAGCTGGCTGACCGCGCCGTTACGCGCCTGGATCACGGCCTCAAGGGTCTCGCGCTCATGGCTCATATAGCGCTTGGCCACCTCAACCAGGTTGGGGATCAGGTCATAACGCCGGGTCAACTGGACATCAATCTGGGCGAACGCATTCTTGTAGCGATTGCGTGCGGCAACAAGGCGGTTGTATATCGCAATGACAAACAGCGCCAGGGCAATCAGGACACCTAGCAAAATCAGCATTTCCATGACAGTGATCCCTCGATTTCAGTGGATGTGGGCGGTAGTCGGCAAGTTTACCCTTAATGACCGTCCAGTCATAGCCGACCCCAATGGCCAGGCAGCACGATTCATGGCGCCTTAGTCTCTAAGCTTCGCTGCTTCCTGGTCATTCCGGTTGGTGCGAATGATCAGGTCGAGTAACATGCCAATTAGACGGCTCTCCAGCAATGGCCACCGCAGGTAGTGCTCCGGGACCGGTACCGGTACTGAGGACGGCGGCTTGCGGTAGGGCACATCCAGCCGGATGATATGGTTGACCTGGTCCAGCCAAGGACTCAGTCGATCAAGGTCGGCTGCACCAAAATCATTAACCAGGAGGGCATCGCATCGCCTGACCTTCTGGCGCCCGGTGTTGACGACTGTAAAAGACCAGCGTCGCGCCAGCCGCTGCACCACGCGCTGGGTCGGCGCATCAAGCCGGGTGGCAAGGATGTAATTTTTCAGCAGACGGGTCGTGGGCGAGCGCGAAGGCGCGCCAGCCAGGATCGGCAAGCGTACAACAAAGCGACAGCCCTTGACGCCTGATTCGGCCAGCTCCAGCTCGCCATCCATGGCCTCCACCAGCCGGCGACAGATGGCCAGGCCGAGGCCGGAACCACTGTGTGCGCGAGTGATTGAGGCATCCAGTTGCATGAAGGGTTCGAAAAGACGCTGGCGGTCTTCCGGGTCGATGCCGGGGCCGGAGTCGCAAACCAGCAATTCCAGGATGCCATCGGGGTGATGATCAGCGACCAGCTCGATGGCCCCGTTTTCGGTGAACTTGACCGCATTGTTAAGCAAATTGCCAAGCACCTGGGAAATGCGCCCGGTATCACCGACCGCCAGCATGGGCAGGTCGGAGGCCATGCGCAAGCGCAGGTCAAGATTCTTGCGCGCGGCGTTGGGTGCATGCAGATCCAGCACCTGCTCCAGCAATGAGGTCAATTCGAATGGTTGAACATCCAGGCTCATCCTGCCCGCTTCAATCCGCGAGATATCCAGAACGTCGTCAATGATGCGTTGCAACTGCAGGCCGGACTGGCGCAGGGTGTTGAGCAGATCCTGCTGGCCGGGATTGGATTCAGTTTCGTAGAGCAGCTCCATCATTCCCATGATGCCGTGCAGCGGTGTGCGAATCTCGTGGCTCATGGTGGCCAGAAATTCCGATTTTGCCGCGCTGGCTGTTTCGGCCCGCTCAGCCAAGGCCCGGACCCTTTCTATCAGCAGCAGGTTATGCAGGGCCTGGCCGGCCATCTGAATCAACAGCTTCAGCCGTTCCTGGTGATCCGGTTGAAACCCGTCGACGCCGGCCTCGATCAGGCAGCGAGCGACCGGCTCGCCCTCGATATCGAGGTGAATCAGCAATTCGCTGGCCCGGCGCGAACGGGCGAGCCGGTGCTCCCACTGGCTCCGGGTAATCACTTCGGAGCCCGCCCCGACCACCTGGGCATCGTCCGGAAGCTCGGCACGGCAGTAAGCCAACCAGCACCGATTCCCGCCGGTGACACTCAGCAACTCCTCACCAATCACCCGGGCCAGTGCAGCGGGAGACAGATTGCTGTTCAGCCGCTCGATCACCTGACGCTGTTCTTCGGCCAGGGCGCGCTTCTGACGAGCTTCACCCATCTCGCGGCGGCGCTGACGAGCCAGCATCAAGCCTCTCCAGCCGGAACCGGCCCCTCCGACCAGAATCAGGCCATACAGTGCAAGCGCCCAGTTGCCGCGCCAGGGGGGCTTGTTGATCTTCAGCAGCAATTCATGGCCGTCTTCGTTCCACAGGCCAGCCGAAGTTGCCGCCTGAACGCGGAAGCGGTAACGGCCGGGCCGCAAATTGCTGTAGTAATGGCGATTCTGACCAATGACTTCGAGCCAGTCATCATCCCAGCCCTCAAGCTTCAGCCGATACCGGATTTGGTCAGGAGAAACAAATGACAAGGCGATGAAATCCACGCTAACCGAATTATCGCTGTAGTCAAGTTCGAACCGGTTCGGCGCGTCTGGCATCACACCCCAGTTCTGCTCACCCGCCGACAGCCCGGTGACATAAACCGGTGGTGCGAATCCATGGTCATTGACTGCCGCAAGCTCCATCATGACCAGACCACGATTGGTGCCGAGCGCCAGTCGCTGGTCTTGCAGAGACAAAGCCGAGTAACGCAGAAATTCGGCGGTTGCCAATCCATCTGCACGGGTAAAGATACGCGGATAGCTTTGTCCCGATCTGAACCTGGCCACGCCATTGGCAAGCACCAGCCAGATGTCACCGTCCTCGCCCGGAAAAATAGCGAATACGCGCCCGCCGGGCAGGCTCCTGGCCAGGGAGAGCGTTTCAACTTGCACCAGCCCCTGGTCACTCTTGCGCCAGCGGGACAATTCTGAGCTTGTCGCCAGCCACAAGTCATCCTCGATCCAGGTCATGGTCAAGAGGGACGCTGAAACTTCGAGCCGGACGACAAAACCGAGTTGCGGGTCAAACTGG
Source organism: Wenzhouxiangella sp. (assembly GCA_041744195.1). Taxonomy (GTDB): domain Bacteria; phylum Pseudomonadota; class Gammaproteobacteria; order Xanthomonadales; family Wenzhouxiangellaceae; genus Wenzhouxiangella. Next base: position 5,747 of record JBGTLI010000157.1, read on the forward strand.
TAGACGGCGTTCGCACCGGCAAGCCACCAATCGTCCTGGGCGTCCTGGGTCAGCTCCTTGACCTCATCTTCCGGCAGTTTCAAGCGTCCGCTGGCGTCAGAGTGGAAATGCTCGCGCTGACCATTGGAAAGATCCAGTCGCATCAGGCCAGCATCGAAAGTACCGACCCAAAGGTGCTGGTCCCCGTCAGCCCGGATCAGATTGACAGTGCCGTGATCGACTTGTTCTCGCTCGAGCAAGGTGCGCAGGACCCGGGTTGCTGGGTGATAGGCGCGAACTTCGCTCGACCAACTAAATACGAGTTCCTCGCCGACCCGCGCCAGCCCCGACACCCTCGAAACATCGCGCAACTGATCATCGCCGTAGTAATCATGCAGCCATTCGGCCTGTCCAGTGCTCAGATCAAGTCGCTGAACGCCCTCGTCGCGGCTTGAAAGCAACAGTGCCTGCTCACCCGGGCTCGGGGCCATGGCGTCAACCCGCCGCAGGCTCAGCCCGGTCTCTTGCCCCGGCACACGCTCAAAGCGCGAAAATGCGTCGTAGCCCGGTGGCAGGTAAGCCAGACCATCGCGGAAAAGCGTCATCCACATGCCGCCTTCACGATCGACCATTACGCCTTGCAATGAATTTGAAGATAGGCTGTCGGCCAAACCCTCTATATGCTGCAGCCGTTCCTGTCGGCCGCTTCCCGGGTGCCATTTGAGCAAGCCACTATAGGTGCTCAGATAAACCCAGCCCCCGGTCGCCTGACTGTATCCGGTGATCTGGGCGTCGTGCTCAAGTATCGGCTCGCTGATCAACTCGGGTGAAACGGTATAAAGGGTCCTGACGCGCGACACATGGATCGACCCATCTTCCAGTTCGACCAGTGCATTAAAAATCGGCTCCGCAGCTTCCCGATCACGGTCCATGACAGTCTGAAAGCGTTCGGTGGCAAGATCGGGCAGGACGCTCAGTCGATCGGTTTGAACCAGCCAGATCCGGCACTCGGCATCAGCGTGAATTTGCAACTGAAACCCATGCTCGGCCAGCCCGAATTCTTCAATCTGGTCGAAGTGGGTCAGAGTATCCAGCACAGGATCAAATCGAGCGACTCCGCCCCGCATGAAGGCCAGCCAGAGACCACCCTCACAATCCTCGGTAATTGACCAGATGTCGTCGTATGGGAGGATGCCATCTTCAGAAACTGCGGTCAGATGGCGCACGCGCACGAGGTCTGGACCAAATTCGGCCAGTCCATGACCTGAAGAACTGGCCCAGACATGGCCACTACTGTGAGCATACAGGCTGGAGATGTTGATTCCGGGCCAGGCGTGCTCTTCACTCACACCCTGCCCGACCAGTTTCATTTCCTGACCCTGATGGCGCACCAGCCCGCCCTGAGTTGCGATCCAGATATAACCAAAACGGTCCTGCACAACGCCTTCAACCCGGCTATCGGGCAAGCCGTCAACCACGCTCAAGGTCCGAAACACCGGACCCAGATCACTGGCGAACAGGCAGGGTGATACCAAAAGTGGCAGTAGTAGCCGGAAAATGGAAACCAACCGGAACCGATCAGTTCCCGTTTGATCCATTCTGATCGGGTCATTCATTGGCAGCGGAGGTCCCCCGGCCAGCGGCCTCTATGAAGCAGTCAGTTTCGCGTGACTGGCCGACCGCGTTCTAGTCGCCTTCGTCAGGCCGTCCCTCGACTTCCCCTCCAAGAACCTCCCGACATTCATCGGAAAGGGGGCGACCGGCAATCTGCATGGCCCGGCAAGACTGCAGGAAACGATCCTGGGCGGCGACTGCGAGCCGCTCTGCCTGGTCCCGCTCCAACATGGCCTGGCGGGTTTCGGTATCGTTGATGGCTCGAATATAGGTGCGCCACTCGCGTGCCTGAGTGCGGGTCGCGGGGAAACGTTCCGCCTGGGCAAGCGCCTGGTCCGCCAATTGTCGCTGCTCCCGGTCACCGGGGCCGGCCTGGTTGAAGCGGGCCGTACCCAGCAGAACCCAGGCTTCTGCCTGCGTGGCCTGGTCAAGACCACCTTTCTCGATTGCACTTTCAAACGCTTGCTCGGCCAATTCGTTGCGCTCATCAGCCAGCAACGCCTGACCCAGTCGGAAAAACAACTCACCGGTATCAGATATCTGGGCCGCTTCGCGCAGGACTGGAATCGCCTTTCGATGCTCGCGCGCCTGACTCCAGAGCTGAGAAAGAAGCTGCAGATTCTTGACATTCCGCTCAACCCGGCCTCGTTCAAGCTCACTCTCAATCAGCTTGGCGCCCCGGTGTGGGTTGTTGAACGTCGAGTAGAACTGGGCCAGCATGGTGATGTCATCTTCAGTTTCGATCAAACCGCCCAGATAAGCCGACTCCAGCGCGCCGAACGCTTCCATCTGCTTATCCTGATCCATATACAGAGACGAAAGCTGCCGCCAATAGGACAGTTCGTCCGGCCAGTACGTGACCATCTCCTTCATCAGTTCGGTACGGTCCGGCACCCTGTTCAGCTCATTGAGCAGTACATTCTTGAGATCGAAATAACGTCGGTTGGGTTCGTCCTGCTTGGATAAATCAATGGCGCGGTCGATCGGATCCAATGCCTCGCGAAACTGATCGAGGTGGTAATGCGCCGCGGCGAGCATGAAATAGGTGTTTTCCGTCGCCTCAGCATCATCCTCCTGGAGCCACCGGTTGAAGAACTGGATCGACTCCTCATACCGCTCGGTCACGAAATACAACTGGGCCAGGTTGAAACGCAACCGCGAATTCTGTGGCGCCGGCAGGGCATTGAGTTCCAGGGCTTCGGCAAAATCATTGAGCGATTCGTCAAGATTCTCGAGGTTGGCATGAACTGAACCCCGAATCTGGAGCACCGAGGCCCGGTCAAAGCGGGTCATGTTGGCGCCACGTTCGGCCATGAGCTGATTGAGCTTGGTCAGTGCCTCGCGGTTTTTTTCCTCTTCCATCAACTCAAAGGCGGCCAGCAGATCACGGCCCACGTTGGGACTGAGCTGGGCTTGCTCTTGCTCTCGCTCTCGCTCTTGGGGAAAGGCGGCACTCCATCCCAGACTGACAATCAGGAGCACCAATACACCAAGCAGTTTTGTCGACTGAAACTTCACGGGCATCACTCTAGAGAAAATTCAAAGGTGGTACGAACTCCCAAGCGCGGCTGGGCCACACCATCGACCACGCGGGGCTGGTAGCGCCACCGCTCGGCCGCGCGCGTGGCTGCACGGTTGAAGCACGAGTTGGTCGAGTTGATCACTCGTGGATTGATCACCGACCCATCGGGGGTGACATCGAACTCGACCACCACGCTTTCGAGAGGACGTGCCATGCGGCTGCACTGGCCGGGATACTGGGGCGGAATACGCACCAGTGGTTGGGCATCACGGTCCGGGTTGAATCCGGTACCGATATCCAGATCAGCGCCCCGCAAATCTGGAATGGCCCCCATCTGGACAGCCATAGACGGCCGAAACGATGGGTCGGTAACCATGGGCGGAGGTGGCGGCGGCTGGTCCAGGACCGGGCGCTGGAAATCCTCTGGCCGCTGCATGGACCGGTCTTCGATCTGGCGCGTCACATTGATCTGAACCGATCGATCATCATCGAGCTGAACGTCCTGGTGGCGGGCAATGACCGAGGCCAACAGCAGGAAAATCAGCGTTGTGATGATAATCGCACCCGGAAGCCCGGTTCCCAATCGCAACAATGTATTCATGAACGCCTCGTCGATACCGCGACTGTTTCCTGAACACCGGCATCACGAATCTGGTGCAGGACTTCAATCAGGTATTCACTGTGCGCGCCGTTATCAGCCTGGATTACCGCACTCCCCCGGGGATTTTCCCGACGCAAGCGTTCTACCGCCACACGCACACCTTCCAAGGGCGTCTCCTTTCGATTGATCCAGATCCGATTGTCCGAGTCGATGGCGACCAGAATGGAAACCAGCCTCTGGGCCTCGGCGCTATCTGCCGGCGGACGCTGCACCGTCACACCCGGTTCCTTGATAAAGGTGGCGGTGACGATGAAGAAAATCAACATGATAAACACGATGTCAAGCAACGGTGTGACGTTGACATCACCTTCATCTTCCTCGCCTGTTCTGCGTCTTCTAAGCATAATAATCCAATAGTATCTAGCGTCTTTGCTGCAAGGCCACTGCCGGATCCACGCCAGCCATACGCGTTTGATCCAGAACAAGCACAGTAGTTTCAACCCGCGCATCCGGCGCGGCGCTCAACAACACCACGCCCCTGGGGTTTTCGGCACGGAAAGCCTCGACAATCGGGGTAACCGAACGAGGGTCCACCATCCGAATGTCATCGATCATCACGAAACCATCGTTTCGCACGGTCAACATCAGCGTCGGCGGCGGTCGCTGCAACTCCTCGGGTGGATCATCCTGTGGCGAGTTCAACCCGATCCCGACCTCATCAAGGAATGTGGCGGTGACGATAAAAAAGATCAGCAAAATGAACACAATATCGAGCAGCGGGGTGATATTGACCTCAGCCGCCTCCATCGAGGAGCCGGCCAGGCGGCGACGGGCGCCATAGCCCATCCCCGACTCAACTTCCAGATCCTGGGTCAGTTTCGCGGCAGTGCGGGTATGCTTTCTCTCAAGGTAATTGATCGCCAGCACACCGGTCAGCGACACGGCCAGTCCAGTCATGGTCGGAATGGTCGCACGCGATATACCCGAAGCCATCAAACGAGCGTTGGAAGCACCAGTATCCACGATCACCTGGAAGACCTCGATCATCCCCGTCACTGTGCCCAGCAGGCCCAGCAACGGGGTGATCAGAATCAGCGCCCTGATGATGTTCAGGTGCCGCTGATTCTCCACACGCAGCTCGGAGATCAGGCGCTCCCGGTAAGCGTAGGCTTCCCAGGTGCTACGATCGTCGCGCCGATCCCAGGCATCTTGCTGACTGCTGACCAGGCGCCGGTTGGCAAAAGCGAAATACAGAATTCGCTCGCTGATCAAGAGCCACATCAGAAAGGTGCTGACAAGCAGCGCGACGACCACTGGTCCACCGGCATTGAGAAAATGCCCAATGACATCAATGGCGTTGGCCGGAATGAAGAACTCTAGCACGGGTCTATCACCTCAGTGATCGGTGGGCATCAACGGCGCTGGGCATCCGGCTCAGCTACCAGGCTGACCGATTGCTGCTCAAGGACCTGGCCCAGCCGACGTGCTGTGCCCGAGGCAAACGCATGCAGCAACAGCAGCGGAATGGCGGCAATCAGACCAAGAACGGTGGTGACCAGGGCCTGGGAAATACCACCGGCCATCAGTTTGGGATCGCCGGTGCCGAACAGGGTAATGGCCTGGAAAGTGACGATCATGCCGATCACCGTTCCCAGCAGGCCCATCAGAGGCGCGACTGCGGCGAGCACCTTGACGATATTCAACCCGCTCTCCAGCCTGGGCAACTCGCGCAGTACGGCATCGTCGAGTCGCATTTGCAGGGTTTCAAGGTCCTCTGTGCGGTTTTCCTCGTAGGCAGTCATGATGCGCCCCAGCGGATTATTGGTCGACGGCGTCGACGAACGCATTTGCTGGCGAACCCGCATGGCCGTAATCGTGAGCATCACCCAGCGGAACAGGGCAACCAGAATACCGAATATCGCTACAACGATGATGGCGTAACCGATCCCCCGCCCCTGCGCGATACGCTCCTGGATATTGGGTGTTTCAACCACCATGCCCAGCAAGGTACCCAGCGAGGGGTCAATCATGCCACGGGTAACGCCAGCGCCCTGGAAGTTATAGACGTCACGGGCGGCCCGAACCGCTCCGCCGCCAGGTTGGCGGACCAGGTAACGCAGGGTGCCTTCACGCGGCACCAGGAAACCCTGCTGAGTGAATGCGGCGAAGGGCCCGATGCGAACCACGCTTTCCTGGGTCGACTGATTGTCGCCACGAATCACGGGTGCGTCATATCTAACCACTTTGCCCTGCTCACTGGCTTCCTGAAGCATGGTGAACCACAGGTACTCGAGCTCCGAAATGGTCGGCAGGGAGCCTGACTGGGCCATACGCGACAGATCGTCACCCCGGCCAGGAAGCTGGGTGGAAATCAGGGAGTCTGCAAGGTTTTCGTTGAGATCGGCGGCAGCAGCTCTAGCCACACCGAACAGCTCACCAAACTCGCCCTGACGTTCGGCCAGCGTAGTACGCTGCTCCTCGAGCTCGCGATCAAGGTCATTGCGCAAGGTTTCCAGGCGACTGGCTTCCTGCTCGGCTTCAGTCACCTGGCGCCGCAGGCGCGTGAGCTCCGCCTGCTGGGTATCACGCTCCCGCAGGAAGCGCGCTTCACGCTCCTGGTTTTCCTGAGTCACTTCGCGGCGCTCTGACTGCATGGCGCGCAAAACTTCCTGGATGGTCTGCGACTGAGCGTTGGCGGTGGTAACCGGCGCCAGGCCAACGAGGGCCAGGCCGGCGACCAGCACGGCAAGGGCTATTCCGCGTAAAGGCTTGTTCATCATGGGTAACCTGACGTGATCTGTTTCGAATGTACGATTGTTTATTCTGGTAGACATATCTGACTCCACCCTAGTTCGCTGGTTGCGGTGCAGGGACCGGAACGAACATCAGGTCCGGCGGAATCTGCTCGCGTGCGATTCGTGTACCGTTCTTGACATAGGGCAGGAACGATTGGTCGAGATTGACCCACTGCCGGGACTCGGCATCGTAGCGCTTGAGCACCCGGTCATCGTCGGTACGGAAGGTCAGGGCAGTTCGACCAATGCGCAGAAAATCAACATTTTCGTAAAGTCGCCCATCAACCTCGATATTGTCACGATAGGCCTCGATGGTGCGCCCGTATTCGTTTTCGATCTGATAAGCCTCGACCACCAGGCGATAGCGCTGCGCCGGAGATCGCGCCGGATCATCCATGATGCCGCGCAAGCGTTCGACCCGCTCGCGGCGCTCTTCCAGCAGGAAGGGCATATCCGCCTCGACCAGGTTGGCGAGAGCCTCGACCATGTCTTCCATCAACGGCTGCACGGCTCGCTGCAGGCTGGCGATATTGTCTATATCGCGCCTCAGCGAAGCGATTTCGTTCCGCTGGGCTTCAACCTGGCGTTGCTGAGAGGCATTGTAGCGATTGAGCTGCTCAAGTTGCCTCAGGTTGGCCCGGTAGTCACCGAGCAGCGCTTGGGTTCGCGTGTCCAGTTGGTCAACGCGTTCCTGTGAACGGCTGGTATCCTGAACCGCGCTGCGGCTGGTATCCAGCACCGGTTCCACCTGTTGGGCATTCACGTTCAGGCCCAGGGCGAGCATTGCAAGGCCAGCGATAAGGCAGCCGCCCAGGCCGATTGTCTGTCGTTTCATTAGATTAATCATCCCGGAATTAGAGTCGTGTCGATCAGTTGAGTCGAAGCATCCTAGCCGAAGAGCGCGGGAGACTCAAGCCTCACAGGTTAATCGACCACGACCAGTTAACGCAAGCAGTCTGAATTTGGAACCCAAGGATCTCGCGTCCCTTGCTCAGCTCAACCATTTCAGCGGCCGTCCGTTCCCAGGTGCCGGTTCAAGCTGTCGGTGCATGCGGCGGGGTATGGTTAACCTCACGGATGAAACTGCTATCATTGCCGCGTTGAAGCGGGATCCGGACGATCGCGCTCCTGACGAATAGCCCCGATCCCTTTGCATCAGAATTTCTCGAGTGATATTGATGACCGACCCCAGCAACATCAACCAGGCGCGCGAACTGTTCCTGGCCGAAGAATATGCCGCCGCCGAGCCGCTTTACCGTGATGCGTTGCAAGCATCGCCGGAAGACCCCCATCTGCTGCTCATGCTTGGTTTGTGCCTGCGTGGCCAGGGTGATGCCCCGGGATCGCTGGCTCTGTTTGAAAAAGCAGCCCAGTTCGGTGAAGATGAGGCTGAGGCGCATTTCTATCTGGCGCGCGCCCTTATCGACCAGGGCGACACCGATGGGGCACGGGCGTCGCTCAAACGTTGCCTGACCATCAGCCCCAATCATATTGATGGCCGCACTCTGCTCGGGGAAATGGAGCTTCGAGCGGGCCGCCCCCTGGCGGCGATCGACAGCCTGCAGGCCGCCCTGCGGATTGCTCCCGAACACCCACCGGTACTGGCGAGCCTGGCCCTGGCCCTGATCGAGACTGGTCGCACGGACCAGGCGCGCGCATACGCCGAGCAGGCCGTCAAGGCAGACCCCAGGAATGTAACCGCCCAGGTTGCCATGGCCCGCAGCTTTCAGGCTCTCGGCCATTTTGGCTTTGCCGAACAGTGCCTGCGCAACGCGCTCGAATTACGCCCCAACACCAACGAACTGCTGGCGTCATTGGGCGGCGTGCTGGCCGCCAACGGCCAACACGGCGAGGCTGCGCAGATGCTTGGCCAGGCCATTCGCAATGGCATGCGAACGGAGCTGACCATGCTGGGTTTGGCGATCAGCCTGCAAAGATTGGGGCGCTACGGTGAGGCTCAGAAAACGATCGAGGAGTTTCTGGCTTACAGGCCGGAACACATGGGGGCCCGGGCCAAACTGGCCGAGGTCCACCTGGACCGGAAGCAGCTCCAGGAAGCAGGCCGCATCCTCGACGATCTCGATCAAATGGGTGCAGTCCCCATGATCACCCTGTTGCAGGCGCGGCTTGCCGAAAGCAAGGGAGACCTCGACCGTGCGCACGCACTGGCCGCGACCTTGCATCTGGTTGATGATACGGCAGTTTCCGACCAGGCCCGCCTGCTGTCAGGCCGAGTGGCAAGGGCGCGCGGCGCCGCCGTGGCCGCCCGCAAGGCACTTGATCCATTGATTCAGGCTGGTCGCCGGGAACCGCTGGCATCCTGGCTGCTGGCCGAAGCGATTGCTGCCGGCGGTCAGATCGAGCGCAGCCGCGAGGTACTCGAACGATTGCTGGCCAACAAGCGCGTCATGACGCCGCCGATGGAGGCGCAGACCACTCGTCGCCTGGCCATCATACTGAGCCGGGCCGGTCATCATGAAGATGCGAAAAAGTTTCTTGATAATCCGGGTTGGCGCCACTGCGATTATCTGCCCCAGATCCTCAAAGATTCTCCGGCCCTCATGTTCAATGCCTACCTGGGTATGGACGAACCCGATTGGGACGAGCTGCCAGCCCCCGATGGGGGACCGGATCCGGTTTTCGTTCTCGGCTGGCCGGGAAGCGGCCGCGATCTGCTCCTCGCCGCGTTGGAGGCCAACCCGGCTGTTACGGTGCTGGCGCCAGCCGGCGGTCGTCATCGGCGCGAAGCCCTCGGCATTCCGCTCAAGCCTGCCCAACTGGCCAGCATGGATGAGGCGCGGTTCCGGCTGGGTCGCAAGCGATTCTTCAAGGAGCTGCGCGCCTCGGGCAACCAGACCATCATCGAACCCTGCTGGTGGGAAGCCGCCAGCTTACCCGCGCTGGCCAGATACTTTCCGGGCGCCCGGATCATCGTGCCACAGGCCCAGACACAGGCGCTCGAAATGTTCTGGCGACTGGCCGGCTACCAGGACATCGACGAGATGCTGGCGGCGCGAAACGAAGACGAGGAACTGCTCGCCCACCTGAGGCCGCTTCTGAACTTGCGCTTCATAGACATCGACCTGGAGTCACTGCTCGCTCAGCCCGAACGGGAACTGGACCAGTTGGGCACCGCCCTTGATCTGGGGCTGGATTCGTCTGGGCATCAGCAAATGGCATCCCAACTGGCTGAGAGCCCGTACCATAGCGCTCGGCACTGGCAACACTACAGTGGCTCCTTGACCTCCGCAGTCAGCATTTTTGACAGCGCGTGATCCTTGCCGATGATCCTTGCCGTGACACCAACTTAACTAACGAGATCAATGATCAGCAGACATTCAGCGCTTCAGAGCCGGCCTCCGGCAAGGCGCGCGAGCGCAGACATAGCCGGTCTATTTCAAGTGAGCGGAACGCAACCGGTGGTCGGCTCTGAAGCGCCCAAAGGGCTTGCCTCTCAGCGTCCATGGACTTCGTTCTCGGCGCTTGATGTAGACCCGGCTACACCGGCGCGCCGACGCCTTGCCACGAACGCTGAGAGACAAGCTGAATGTCTGCTGATCATTGATCTCGTTAGTAAGCTCTGAGGCCCATGCAGGGAGGTCCGCGCCATCTCTGGTCGCACGATGCTAGAATGGATCGCCATTTCACTCCCAGCGTGTCATGTCCAGACAAAATTCATCGCTCTTGAAGCGCCTGTTCGGCCCGCGCTCATCCAGTTCGACCACCGGAAAGCGGCGCGGTTACGACGTGGGCTGGCTGATTGATGCCGACGAGGCCGGCGTCATCTGGGAAGCACCCCAGCCGCACAAGCCAAACCATCCCAAGCCGGGGTCTTCCAAGTCAGCCAGCCTGTGTCCCGCCGTCATCGAATTTGATCGTCGGCATCACATCATTCCGGTCCCTTTTGACTTGCATTTTCGCCTGAGTCAGAACAGCCAGGGGCAGATGCAGGTCACCAATGTCCTTGGCAGCAAGGGGGATGTGCGAACGGGCATGATCGACCGCCTGTTCGTGGTCATGCCCCAGCATGAATGGCGCTTTCCGGACAAGCCGGTGGTTCAGGTCACCACGCCTTATCTGTTCCTGTCGGATGATCCGGTCTATATCAACCAGTTTCCACCTTACCTGCACTTCCGGCCGACACCGCTGCCCGGCGTGCAACTGTGTGGTCGCTTCCCGATCGACGTCTGGCCGCGACTGCTGATGTGGGCATTCGAATGGCATGACCTGAATACCGATCTGATCCTGCGGCGTGGTGAACCCTGGTTTTATGTGCGCTTTGAAACGCCTGATCCGGGAGCACCGATTCGCCTGCACGAGGCCCTGATGACCGAGCCATTGCGCGATTATCTGCGCCAAATCGGCGAGGTCTCCAGTTATGTTAATCAGACTTTCTCGTTGTTCCGGACCGCTCGACAGCGTCGGCCGGAAACCTTGCTGGTCAGGAAATCGTCCTGACCATGATCGAGATTCAGCCCGCGTTTGCCGTTCCCCTGGCGTTTGCCCAACGATCCGGACGGGACGGCCTTAATCATGATTTGCGCGAACTGTTTCTCAAACGTGAGACCGAAGGCAGTCGTTTCGCCAATCCGACGCCCTACACCCAGCGCAACGAGCACTTGTTTGAAAGCAATTTCGACCTGTTCAAGTGGGAGGATCCCGCAGCCCAGAAACTGCGTCAGTTCTGCTGGGAACAGCTGATGGAACTGGTCGCGAAAATCAATGGTTACGAGGCCGATTTCCTGAGCCGCATTCGAATCGGCGCCGACGCCTGGTTTCATATCACCCGCCGCCATGGCTACTTCAGCCTGCATAATCACCCAATGGCGTCCTGGTCAGGCGTGTACTGTGTCAGCGGTGGCCAGCATGATGCCGACAGCGTCAGCAGCGGAAATCTGACCTTCATCAACCCGTTCGTCATGAACACCATGTTTGTCGATGCCGGGACGGCCCGGATGCGAGCGCCATTCGACATGAGCAGCCGCAGCTTTCAACTGCAGGCCGGTCAGTTGGTGTTGTTTCCTTCCTGGCTGCTGCATGAGGTCAAGCCGTTCCAGGGCGAGGGCGAACGCATCACCGTGGCCTTCAACACCTGGTTTCACGTCGCAGCCGACGACAGCAAGAGCTAATCGGCCAAAAGCCCCTCGCGGCTCCAGAGCCGACGCGAGCGAAACCAGAGGGTACCAATCCATTTTTCGCCTCGGATCACCGGAGCGCCGCGGTGAATGGAACTGGCATCGAGCCTGCCTTCGGAATCCACACTGGAAAACCCGATACATTGCCCCGCGCGCAGCCGCAATGATTGCCCCCAGTCGCGAAACTCAGTTTCGCCGCCTTCGAAGCCATCATTGAGATAGACAATGCCGGTGTGGATGCGCTGGCCAAAGGTTGCAATCTCACGGCGCACATCCTCACTGGAGGGCTGAATGTAGTCACGATGCCAACGATACTGCTGGCCCGGCGCATAGCGCAGGATCACCATGGGCTCGGCATGAACCAGCGACTTGCCGGCAGCTGCGGCCATCAGCCGCTCCATACAACCCAGCAACGGCGAGGCCGTGGGCGTGTCCATGAGGGCCTGGTCACTGTCACGGACCTGGGGCAACTTCTCGCCCTTGTGCTGCTGACCATAGACATCAGCCGCCTGCAACCGCGGTCGGGCGAGTTCACGCACCTCGTCCAGGTATCGGATAGCGACCGGCAGATCGACGATGGCCACCGGACCGGTTCCCCGGTTAACCGGGATCGCATCCTGCACCATGGCCTCCAGCGCCGCCCAGACCCTCACCGCCTCGGCACTGACGGCGGCCTCGGGCAACCCGTGTTCACTCAGAATCTCGATACATTTCTGGCGGGCTCGCGCCTGGTCGAACGAAAGCTCCAGACGGCCGGCCACATCAGCCCAGAAGTCGTCGAGGTCGTTCAGGACCTTCGGCAGCGCCCGGTCGGCCACAGCAAGAACCAGCGCCAGCTCACGCAGCCCTGCCGCACTGCCCAAAGCGTGGGCCAGCCAGGCCCCGGCAAATTCCGGCTGGCGCCCGGCATGATCGAGCAGGGCCGATGCTGCCACCGGACGCCCCTGCAGACGGCGCTCCAGCGCCTCGATCACAGCGCGATGAGATAGCTCGTCGGAATAAGCATCTGCCAGCGACGTGGCTGACATCCTTTCCGTCATGACTGGAACCAGCCGGTGATGGCAAGACGTGGCTGGTCCGCCCATAAAGCCACCGGACTGACAAAATGCCAGGCCGGAACGCGAAACAGGCTCAGGGAGTTGTACCAGGGGAAAAATATCTCGGATACGGCGCCATTGGCGCCCAGGAAATTCAACATGCCACCGAAGTCCGCATTCCAGCGAGGGGTAAGGTTGATCACATACGCAGCGATGCGCCCCTCTTCATCGACCTTATCGGTATGCAGCCGCAGAAAATGCCCCGGCCGATAGCAGGTGGCCTGGGCACTGACACGCCGGATCCGGTCGCAACCGGTCAGTTGCCGGGCAAACTTCAAATACGGCTCGGAATTGAGAAATTCAGATAGCTGATGCAGCATCAGACCTGGCTCGGTTTGATCGATGTAAGCCTTGATCATCATATAGCTTTCATAGGCAAAGCCATACTGCCCACGGGCCTCAACGGCCAAATTACCTAACAGCTCGGCGCGTTGTTCGGCATCCATCCGGGCGTACTCTTCAGCCGGCAAACGGCGCGAGATGCCCTGCTGATGGAACGCGAGGCTCCAGGGCACTTCCGTTTCCAGGCAGCGCACCAGTTTCTCGGCAACGCCAGCCTGTAAAAACCCCGGGACCTGGACCCGTCCAAGCTGGTCCAGCCCTCGGCGAACCGCGGCAATATCAATGGCAGGGTTGATCATAGGTCAGTTCGGGAATCTGATTGAAACAGGAAAGTACCGAAGCGTCAGGCCGACACACGATTGAATTGAAATTGCGATTGTATCGATTTTCCAATAAAAAAAGCAGCCCCGGAGACCGGGGCTGCTTTTTGACTTGCTGGTTGTTGCTGACCCTTGGAAACCGGTCAGCAGGCAATCAGAAGCGCTGGTTGTAGCTCACGAACCAGAATCCACCAGGAATGTCGTACGCCTGGTCAAACGAGTTGGCGAACGGCGTGACCATGAACGGCGGGTCCTTGCGGAACAGGTTCCGGACACCGGCGCGAACGGTGGAGTTCCACGGCGTCTCGTAGGTAGCCGAGACATCGTGGTAAGTGACCGATCCGATGTTGTTGACCGAACCGCCACCGCTGACTACACCACCCGGTGCGCCAGGGCTGGCTACGATGTCCGGATTGGAACACAGTTGACGGGTCGCCTGACCACGCGGCTCCAATACTTCGAACCCGTTGCAGGATTCCGTCAGGCTGTGCAGATAACGCAGCGTGTAGGTCAACCCGAAATCACCCATGGACCAGTTCAGGCTGGCATTGGCGCGCCAGCGCCAAGTCGGTCCCTGGAAGGCGCCAACGGCGTTGCCGACCACATTCTGAGCTTCCGACAGCGGACCGATCGTCAACTTGGCCGATGAGGTGTAGGTGGCAGACAGCCCGGCATTGAAGCGACCGAAGCTGTCGGTGGCCCAGCGATAGTTGGCCTGACCGTCGTAACCCTTGATGCGGATGTTAGCCAGGTTGAACTGCCCCAAACGGACCTGCTCGATGTTGCCTGCCGCCGAACGCTCGATAAAGGAACAATCATCCAGATTACCGTCACGGATGCAGCCATTCAGAATGGCGTTCAGGCCGCGACCTGACAGGGCATCTTCCAGTTTGATATCCCAGAAGTCCACGGACATGTCGAGACCATCCATCCAGCGGGGGTTGTAGACCAGACCAATAGTCTTGGTGTCGCCTTCCTCCGGCTGCAGGTTCGGGTTACCGCCAAACAGACCGCGAAGCTGGGTGGTCTGCTGAGACGATCCACCGGCAGGGACACCAGTTGCGAAGCAGCGAGCCTGCTCTTCAGGTGACAGTCCCAGGAACGGGGCGCCAACCTCTGAGCTGCCAGCACAAGGATCGATGCCGGCCGGGAAGCCTTCGCCACCACCCTGAAACAGGTTGTTCACCGACGGTGCGCGGAAGGTTTCGGAGTAGTTGGCCCGGAACATCAGATCATCAATGATGTCCCAACGCATACCGAACTTGAAGCTCTCATTGGTGAAGCTCTCACTGACGTCGCGCAAGCCGACCCGGCCGTTGTTTTCGAAGTCCGAGAAGCGACCGGCCACACTGAACTCAAGAAACTTCACACCAGGCAGGTCGCGCAACACGGGAACCGCCACTTCGAAGTAAGCTTCTTCGGCCGTCTGGCTACCCTTTGTGGGTTCGCTGAAGTTGGTGGAGTTGAGGCCACCGGTGACGGTTGAATCCGGAATGTTCTCCCACTGGTTGGTACGACGTTCGGCACCAATAGCGAAACCAACCGGACCGGCCGGCAGGTCGAACAGTTGGCCTGCCAGGTTGATCTGCCACTCGGCCAAACCGGCGTTCTGCTTCTCAACCAGACCTTGATTGATGAACGCCAGCATTTCCGGGGTCAGGCCACTGACGCCATTCATCATGTTGACCGGCACGCAGGCACGGCCATTGAGGAACGGGGTCGGGTTGTCCGGCGTACCGCAAACGGCCTGGCCGGTTGATTCATCAATGAACGACGGGCCAACACCCTGGCTCAGGCGCAGCAGGTTGACGAAGTTCTCGCCCGTCGAGCTACGGCTGGATTCACCGCGCGAATAGGCGATATCCCAATCGAAGGGGCGATTGCCAATATCGAACGAACCTTGCAGACCGAAGGTGCCGAAATAGGTATCGAAATCCTGAATGTTGGTCCGGTTACCCGGCATACGGAAGCCGTGCTCGATATCAACATCGAACGGGTTGAACACGCTATCAGCAGAAATCGGGAAGTTCCATTGCGGACCGACGGCGGCCAGACTGGGAACGGCCGTCGTCGGGACCGGCGCGATCTCAGTGCGCGACTTGCGCTGGTTGTAGGTGAACTGCCCGAAGAACTGAATATCGTCGGTGATGTCGAACGTACCACGGGTGAAGGTACTGAGACGGGTTGACGGTGTCAGCAGGAAGTTGGTCGGCGCGAAGTTGAACGGATTGGTGCCTGGGCGGAAATCATCCGTGCTGCGTTCGCCAGGAGCCAGTCCTGGCTGTTCACGAGCCGGGTCCAGATGGAAAATACCCAGACTGGGGGCAAAGAAAATGCCCTGACGGCCGAACGCGCTGCCCCGGGCAGTCGGGACAAATGCGACCGGGGTCCTGGAGATCAAACGATCACCGGCCCCGATTTCCTCTTGGTCATTGCGGGTCACGTTGAAAATGAGGCTGCCGCGGTCACCGCGATGACCTGTGGTGAACGAGTAGACGGTGTTCTCGCCGTCACCCTTAAAGTTTTCACCGTAGTGCAGGTCCACTTCCATGCCTTCGAAATCGTCACGGAGGATGATGTTGATAACTCCGGCGATGGCATCGGAACCGTAAATGGCGGATGCGCCGTCACCGAGAATTTCGACCCGCTCGATCACCTGGGTCGGGATCTGTGTGGTGTCCACCGCACCGCCGCCAAGGGCCAGCCAGCGGCGACCGTTGACCAGAACCAGGGTACGCGCCGAACCGAGGCCGCGCAGCGAGATGGTCTGGGTGCCGTCATTGGCGTTGGTGTCACTGGTCAGGTTGGTCAGGCCCAGTGAGTCGGCCTGGTTCAGGTTGCGAAGGACATCACCAACATTCTGCAGACCCGAGGCAAGGATTGCCTCGCGACTAACTGTCAGCAGAGGCGAAGTCGATTCGACGTCGGTGCGCTGAATGCGCGAGCCCGTGACCTGGATGCGGTCAAGTGCCGCCTCCTGATCATCCTGGGCGATTACCGGCGCAGCGGTAAAAGCCAAGCCGGCAACCATGCCCGCACCGAGTGCGTAGCTGATTGCCGAGGCTAGTGGGTTACGGTGGTTTTGATTCATAATCTTAGACTCTCCGAATGATGTCTTTGGTTCTGCATTGAATTGCATTTTATGTGTCTGAGCGAATGGGCCACCACCCGCGATGAAACTGTCATAAAGACTGCTCACCCGACGGACAGGAACCTTGACTCTGTGCGGATACTAGCACTAACCAGAGGCGATGAAAAGGGGGTAGGTTAAGAAGATGTAAATCCATTTTAAACACTAATTGAATAATTAAATGATTGATTGTAAAGGTAAAGTATGAGTTTTAGCCAAAAAAAGCATCGAGAAGCATGCCCCCGGAAAATCCGCGTCGCCACTGCCATCGACAGCGATGCAACTGCGCTGGCAAGCAGCGCGGCTACAATATGGCAGCCCTGAATGACCTGACTTCCACATGACCCAACGCCCGACCGCCATCTCAGCCGGCTTGTGGCAACGCCGCCACCGCATGCTCGGCTACGGCTATCTGGCCGGGGCCATTTTGTGGTGGCTGGGCGAGTTTCCGCTCAGCGGCTCGGCACTCCTGATACTGGCCTGTGGTCTTTTCTACGCAGCCATTATGATGGTCGGCCGCCAACCATGGCCAGTCTTACTGGCGCTCGCTGCCGCGCTGGCGCTGGGGGGCTTTTGGCTGCCCCCGTCCGGCCTCCAGGCGCATCCTCTGGCGCTGGTTGCAGCTCTGCAGTTGAGCGCCATTGTTCTGGTCTACCTTTGGCATTTCGTCTTCATTCCGCCGCTCCTGCTCCGGATCCTGTCCGGCGCCGTATTCGGGTTGGTGGCGCTTTGGTGGATCACCCTGCTGACCGCGATATCCCCGACACTATCGGCCGGACTGCTGATCACCATCAGTATCGCCCTGGGTCTGCTTGAGCAGGGACGATTTCGCTGGATTGGCCGTGACCATCGGCGTCTGGCCACGTTATCGGTGATTGTAATCTGCAAGAACGAGGCCGACCGAATCGCCGCCTGCCTGGACCAGGTGGCCGGCTGGGCTGACGAGATCGTGGTGATCGACTCCGGCAGCAACGACGGCACTCTGGATATTGTCCGCTCCTATACCGACCGGATATGGAAGCTGGACTGGCACGGCTACGGGCAACAGAAGCAACTCGCCCTGGAACGCGCCAGCGGCGACTGGGTCCTCAGTATTGATGCCGACGAACAGGTCACCGCCGAACTCCGCCGCGAGATTGATGCCTGGCTGAGCGGGCCAACCAAAACAGCCGGATTCCGCATTGCCTGGGTCTCCGAAGTTTTCGGCAAGCCCGTCTTCTTTGGCGCCGACGGTCGCTACCACTGCCGCTTGTTCCGGCGCATCGGCGCGCGTTTCAATGATGCCGACGTGCATGAGGATGTCGAGCTTGCCGGACGCATCGCGCCGCTGGGCGCCCCGATCTGTCATGTCACGTTTCGCAATTACGCCCATCTCAAGGAAAAAATGACCCGTTATGCGCTGATCAGCGCCGCTCGTATCGCTGGTCGCCGACGCGTCTCTCCGGCCGGCGCATGGGTACGCATGCTGATCAGCTTCGCTTTGCTCTATGTGCGCCGTCTGGGCCTACTGGACGGGTACCGTGGGCTATTGATGGCGACCGCGTATGCCATCTATACCTTTGACAAGTATGCCGCCGCCTGGGCGCAGCGTGTCCAGGCGGGTGTCGACCATGATGATAACGATCATCGTGGCGCTTGATGTTCGTTGGTGCCTGATATCGTTTCAGCGCACCTTTGCCATTATTCCAGCCGCGTCAGAATATAGTGGTTGGGGGCAAATGGGCGGCCTGCTTTCTGGCCATTGGAGTAGCGATCCATGTTGGTGGTCAGGTCGCCAAACCGGTCGATGAGATTGCCCCGGTGCGCCTCGAATATCGCCATGGCCTGAGTCTCCACGGCCTCGTCGCCGCGGCCCACCGCCGCATAGGCCATAGCCAGGGTCTCCAGGGTCTCCGCAGCAGGCAGGGCCTGATAAATCAGCTCGGCCCACTCAACGGCTTCGTCCAGGTCGGCCCGGCTGGGTTGAACGCAGGTCGCACGCACCCGCACCAGCGCCATCAGGGCTGAACCATGGCGTTCTCCCGACTGGTCCCAAAGTTGCCGAAACAGGTTTTGAGCCGGATCACACTGGCCATCAAGCAACAGGGCCATTCCAAGCCAGTAGCGGGCCTCGAGCGCATCCGACTGGTCACTGGCAATGGCCAGCTCGTCAAGCTCGGTAATTGCGGCGCCAGTCCCGCCAGCCATCATTCGGGCACGCGCCTTGAGTATCCTGACATCGCTCGAATCAGCGCCCAGCTCAACCGCCCTGGCAAATGACGCGGCAGCTGCAGCGAATTCACCCATTTCGAATTCGACTACGCCGATATTCTGGAACAATCCGCGGCTATCGGGCTCAAGCTCTGCAGCTTGTCCCAGGGCTCGCCTGGCCGCGGCGAAATTTCCGGCTTGATAGAGCTGCTCGCCCAACGCTCGATAATAAGCCGGATAGTCCGGCTTGAGCTCGATGGCTTGGCCAATCAACTCGGCCGCTTCGGCGTGGGCCCCGGCCTCGCCGCGCGCCATTCCGAGTTGGAAATAGTGCTCGGAGCTGCGCGAAAGGCTGAAAACGCTCAAGGCGACCGGGTCCGGCATGGCGGCCTGGCGCTCTCCGTGGCGGGTCAACAGCCGGCGTGCTTTATCCGCATCGCCGAGCCCGCGATGGGCTTGAGCCAGCGGGCTGTAAAGCGCTGCCGCGCCAGGGTCAAGTTCAAGCGCCCGCTCGAACGCTTTGATTGCCGATTCAAATTCGCCGTCGGCCAATCGGGCATGGCCCAGCTCGGCATGAACGGCGGGAATGCTCTCGTCCTGAATCCGGGCCGCTTCAAGGTCCGTCAGGGCACTGGCTGTATCACCGCGCTCCAGGTGCAGCCGGGCGCGGCGAACCAGAGCGGGGGCATAACCCGGATTGATTTCGATCGCCCGACTATAACCGCCGATCGCGGCCTGGACGTCCTCAAGTTCTTCATGTACACCGGCCAACAGATACTGCCACTCGAAACGAAATGGCGTCAGGATCACCGCATTGCGATAGGCAACACGGGCTTCATTGTTGAGTCCGTGAACCTGATACCAGGCGCCAAGCTGGCCGTATACATCGCCCAGCTCCTGATCGTCTTCGGCTTGCAAGCTCGCTTCCTCGAAGCCTGAGCGCGCACGTACCAAGGCTTCGCGCACGCTGGGCTCCAGCGTGGCCAGGTCGGGTTCGGGAACCGGGGTCAGCCGTTCATCGGCGGCAACGGCCACGACCAGGGGGAACAGGAGGGCGGCGGCGGCGATGCGCCAAACTGAACATTTCGTCATTGTCTGCCTTTACTCTGTGGCGTCGGAGGGCGGTGAGCGTCCAGTACCGGCCCGCAATTCATGGTAACGATCAACTTCCAGACCGC
>JBGTLI010000158.1:0-3277 GCA_041744195.1 Wenzhouxiangella sp.
TGAGCAGTCGCCTGGAGGACCACCTGGCTCACATCCGGGAAAGCCGGGGCGAGGCATTGTTCCCGAAGGCTGCGCTGGAATACCTCAAGGACTGGTCTGATGACCGGCGTGCCTGGCTGCGCCGCTATTACACCACTGACAGTGACGAAGCCCATTACGATCTGACGCCAGCAGCGGAGAACGCCATTCGCTGGCTCAGTGGACTGGAGCAACCCGGCTTCATCGGCGCTGAATCGCGGCTGATGACAGTATTTGACCTGCTCCAGCAGATCATTCGCGGCACCGAGACCGATCCGGCAGTCCGGATTGCCGAACTCCAGGCCCGGCGCGACGAGATTGATCAGGAGATCGAGCAGGTCCGGGCCGGCGATCTGGGTCTGATGGACAGCACCCGCCTGAAGGAGCGGTTTCTGCAGATGGCCGAGACCGCACGGGCCCTGCTGTCCGATTTTCGCCAGGTCGAGCAAAATTTCCGCCAGCTCGACCGCCAGGTGCGCGAACGCATCACCTGGCTCGAAGGCGGCAAGGGCGAGGTGCTCGAAGAGATCTTTGGCGAGCAGGATGCCATCGCCGATTCCGACCAGGGTCGCAGTTTTCGCGCCTTCTGGGACTTCCTGATGTCCCCACGCCGCCAGGAGGAGCTGAACACCCTGCTGCAACGCACGTTCGATCTCGAAGCGATCACCGAACTCAAACCGGATCGCCGTCTCAAGCGCATTCACTACGACTGGCTGGAAGCCGGCGAGGTGACCCAGCGCACAGTGGCCCGCCTGTCGGAACAACTGCGGCGGTTCCTGGATGATCAGGCCTGGCTGGAGAACCGACGCATTATGGAACTGATCCGGAACCTGGAGCGCAAGGCGGTAGCTGTGCGCAATGATCCACCGCGGGACCGCTTCAAGGATCTGGAACTGCCAATTGTCGGTATTGACCTGGTCATGGACCGGCCGCTGTTCAGTCCACCACTGCGTCCGGACATCCAGCAGCAGGCCAGATTGGGCGCAGCGGAAGACATCGACACCGAAGCATTGTTTGACCAGATCCACGTTGACCGCCAGGCCCTGGAAAGCGGCATTCGACGGGCTCTGCAGACCCGTGATCAAATCAGCCTGGCCGAACTGCTCGAGCTGCAGCCGCTACAACTGGGGCTGGCCGAACTGGTAACCTACCTGGCCATTGCCGCAGAAGATGCCAATGGCCTGATCAATGACGAGCGCCAGCAGACCATTGATTGGGTCAGCGCCAGCGGCCAGCAACGTCAGGCCCGTATCCCTCTGGTACTATTCACGCGATGAATGAAGCCGGTCCGGACCCCCGAATCTCCCTGCCGCTGATCGGATTGCTCAAGGGCGTGGTCTACGCCGATGAGGCCGCCGAGCTGTGGCAGAACCTCCATGAGCGCCAGGCCTCAATCAGCGATTATGTCGCCACCCTGGGCCTTGACCTGGTGGTCGACGAAGCCGAAGGCTATGCCTTTCTGCGTCAGCGCCCGGATGATGATGAGTCAGTCGCCCTGCCCCGTTTGATGGCACGGCGTCAGTTGAGCTACCCGGTCAGTCTGCTGCTGGCTTTGCTGCGCAAGAAACTGGCCGAGCACGATGCCGCTGGCGGCGATGTGCGCCTGGTGTTGTCACGCGAACAGATGGTCGAGTTACTGCGATTGTTCCTGCCCGAGACGGCCAACGAAGCGAAATGGGTTGACCGAATCAGTATGGATATCAACAAGGCCGTTGAGATGGGGTTCTTGCGCAAGCTGCGTGGATCCGATACCCAGTATGAAGTTCGGCGCATCCTCAAGGCCTATGTCGACGCACAATGGCTCAGCGAGCTTGACGCCCGCCTCGGCGAATATGCCGGACACGCAATCGACGGGTAACTTGTGGAAGATCTCGGTCTCGATTTTGCCAGCGACGACACCCAGGCCGGTTACCGCCTGCAGCGGGTCGAGCTCTATAACTGGGGCACATTTGACCGCCATGTCTGGCGGCTTTCTCCGCAAGGGTCCAATTGCCTGGTGACCGGCGACATTGGCTCGGGCAAGTCAACACTGGTCGATGCCATCACCACGCTGCTGGTGCCGGCCCAGCGCATCACCTACAACAAGGCGGCCGGGGCCGAAGCACGCGAGCGCTCCCTGCGCTCCTATGTTCTGGGTTACTACAAGTCCGAGCGCGGTGATGCGGGCCTGTCGGCGCGGCCCGTACCGCTGCGCGATCACAACAGCTACTCCGTCATCCTGGCCCACTTCCACAACGCCGGATTCGACCGCCACGTGACCCTGGCCCAGGTCTTCTGGATGACCGATAGCCGTGGCCAGCCCGATCGGTTTTACGTTGTCGCCGACAGGGCAATGTCGATCGAGGCGCATTTCTCGGGGTTCGGGACCGACCTGAAAGACCTGCGCAAACGCCTGCGCCAGACCGATCAGGTGGAATTGCACACCAGTTTTCCGCCCTACGGGGCGGCATTGCGGCGTCGACTGGGCATCGCCAGCGAGCAGGCCTTGGACCTGTTCAACCAGACCGTATCGATGAAATCGGTCGGCAACCTGACCGAATTCGTCCGTGAGCACATGCTCCAGCCGGCCGACACCGCCGCCCGCATTGACGCCCTGATTCGCCATTTCGACGATCTCAACCGCGCCCACGAAGCCGTGCTCAAGGCCAAGAAGCAGATTGCGGCCCTGCAGCCGATTGTCGAGGATGCCGATACCCATGCCGAGCGCAGCCTGGAGACGGCACAACTGCGCCAGTGCCGTGATGGGCTTTCAGCCTGGTTCGCTAATCTCAAGATCGGGCTGCTTGATGACCGCCTGGGCGAACTCGGGCGCGAAACCGCTCGCCTGGACGAAAAAATCACCGGCCTGAAACGAAGCCGGGCCGAGCAACGCGAACGGGAACACGAACTGCGTCAGGCCATTGCCGAAAACGGTGGCGACCGCCTGGAGCGAATTCGTGCCGAGATTCGCCGCCGTCAGGCGGAGAAAACCGAACGACGCCAACAGGCGGAGCGCTACCGCGAACTGGCCGAGCGTCTAGCGTTTCCGGTCGCCGCCGACGCCGATCGCTTTCGCAGCAATCGCGAAGCCATTGAGGTTGCGCGAGAGCAGGACGAGGCCCGCCAGGCCGAAGTCCAAAACGAGCGCACCGACCAGGAAGTCGACTTTCGCCAATTGCGCCAGCGGCGCACGGACATCGACACCGAACTGACCTCCCTCAAGGCGCGTCGCTCCAACTTGCCTGCGGCCATGCTGGGCTTGCGCGAAAAACTCTGCACA
>JBGTLI010000159.1:0-1697 GCA_041744195.1 Wenzhouxiangella sp.
AAAGGCACTTCCGGGACCTCGTCCGACGAAGACGCTCGCCTGTCAGAACTTGACGATCTGTCGCGCAAGAACCGCATCCAGGAACGCCTGGCCAGGCTCAAGTCCGACAAGTCGTGATCGAGTACTTCACCGCGCCGGGAAGCATCCCGTTCACCGTTGCCCTGCTGGTCATGCTGGGCCTTCTGGTATTCGAGATCGCCTCTCTGGTCAGCGGCTTCGGGGTCAACGACCTGATTGATGATATCGTCGTTGGTCAGGTTGACTTCCCGAACGACTTTCTCGCTGGCGGCAGTGATCTGTCGACCGGCATTGAAGGCAGTGGCGCGGCCGAGGGTGGCAGCATGCTGGGCCGCGTGCTCGCCTGGCTGTATATTGGCAAGGTTCCACTGTTGATCGTATTGATTGTCTTCTTGACTATTTTCAGCCTTAGTGGCCTGATTGCCCAATCGATACTTCGGGTAACCATCGGCTTCGCCATTCCAGGCATCATTGCCGCACCCGTCGTTTTTTTTCTGTGCCTGCCACTGGTCCGCGGATGCACGGCGGGCCTCGCTCGAATCATGCCACGCGATGAAACCAGCGCGGTCAATACTGCCACCTTTGTCGGCCGCACCGCCATGATCACCGGCGGCACCGCACGAACCAACATGCCCGCACAGGCCCGACTGACCGACAGCTTCGGCACCACTCATTACGTGATGGTCCAGCCAGATGACGAGGAACAGGTGTTGGAAAATGGCAGCCTGGTGCTGCTGGTTCGTCGAATCAATGGCAGCTTCAGCGCCATACCCAACCCCAACGCCGCCCTCCAGGATGGCCAAGCGTAACGACACTTACTTGAATAATCACGAACCTGATTTGGGAGCATAAAAATAATGGATGCAACAATTGCTGCGATGGTGGTACCCGCCGTCGTCATACTCGTCGCCCTGTTCACCATCGGGCTGATCCTTGCGCGCCTGTACCATCGCGCCAGCAAGGAAATCGCCTTTGTCCGTACCGGACTGGGTGGTGAAAAAGTCGTCCGCGACGGTGGCGCCCTGGTCTTTCCCGTGCTGCACGAAACGATTCCGGTCAACATGAACACGCTCAAGCTCGAAGTACTCCGAGCCCGCGAAGCCGCTCTGATTACCCGCGACCGCATGCGTGTCGATGTCCAGGCCGAGTTTTACGTGCGGGTCAAGCCCGACGCCGGGGCCATTTCCACCGCAGCCCAGACCCTGGGTCGCCGGACGATGAACCCGAGCGCCCTGAAGGAACTGATCGAAGGCAAGTTCGTAGATGCCCTGCGTGCAGTTGCGGCCGGGATGAGCATGGAAGAACTGCATGAGAACCGGGTTGACTTCGCCCAGAAAGTGCAAGTTGCGGTGGCCGAGGACCTGCACAAGAACGGACTCGAACTTGAGTCTGTATCACTGACCGGACTGGACCAGACGCCTTCGGACTTCTTCAATCCGCAGAATGCGTTCGATGCCCAGGGCCTGACCAAACTGACCCAGGAAATCGAACGGCGCCGCAAGGAGCGTAATGACATCGAGCGCGACACCAAGATCCAGATCGAAATGAAGGATCTGGAAACCGAACAGCAGTCGCTACAGATTGATCGCGACCAGGAGTATGCCCGCCTGATGCGCGACCAGGAAGTCAAGGTTCGCGAAGCCGAGACCCAGTCGATGACCGCTCGTCAGCAGGCCGAA
>JBGTLI010000160.1:0-3716 GCA_041744195.1 Wenzhouxiangella sp.
ACCACGCTCTACGACAACCTGCTCAAGCTGAACGGCCTGGTCAACTGGTTCCGGGCCAGGTTCGGCAAGGATCACTGGTCGCTGGCGGCTTATCTGAAGCAACGGGTCAAGAAGGCGGTCAAGGCCATGTCCAATTTTGAACAGGCCGTCATTCTCGAAGCCCGCAGCAACGGCGTGGACGGACTCATCTGCGGCCACATTCACCGCCCGGAAATCAATGACAGCGGCGATGTGATCTACCTCAACTGCGGCGATTGGGTCGAAAGTTGCACCGCCTTGATCGAAAACCACGACGGCAGCATTGATCTGGTCCGTGCCAGCGATGTCCATGAAGTCATCAAGACGCTTCCGGCCAGCCTGAAGGAGAAAGCCGCATGAAAATTCTATTGGTCACCGACGCCTGGGCACCGCAAGTCAACGGCGTTGCCCGAACCCTGGAAAAGACGCGAGAAACGCTGATCAGCTTTGGCCATCAGGTCGAGGTTCTGTCTCCGGAAGGCCAGCGCACGGTTGCCTGCCCCGGCTACCCCGAGATCCGCCTGACGCTGCGACCCTTCCGCGCAACACGGCGCGTTTTCGCCCAAGGCCCGTACGATGCCGTTCATATCGCCACCGAGGGCCCGCTCGGCCTGGCCGCAAGGCGCTGGTGCCTGCGTCATGGCCTGGATTTCACCACCTCGTACCACACCCGGTTTCCGGAATACCTGCGACTGCGCGCACCCGTACCCTTAAGCTGGTCCTATGCCGCTCTGCGCTGGTTTCACCGTGCTGCCTCGCGCACTTTCGTGCGCACCGAGACCCAGCGAAAGCTGATGGCCGAGCAGGGTTTCCGCAACCTGGCAATCTGGCCAGGCGGTGTCGATACCACGCTGTTCTACCCTCGCGACCGTGATCACCTTGATCTGCCGCGCCCGATCGCCCTCTACATGGGGCGTGTCTCGCCGGAGAAAAACATCGAAAGCTTCCTGGCGCTCGACCTGCCGGGTAGCAAGGTGGTCATCGGTGGCGGCCCGTCGCTGGAATCGCTGCGACGCAAGTTTCCTGCGGTGCGATTCCTTGGCTATCTGCATGGCAATGAACTGGCGCAAACGCTCAGCAGCGCAGATGTCTTCGTCTTTCCCAGTCGCACCGACACGCTGGGGCTGGTCATGCTGGAGGCAATGGCCTGCGGCGTTCCGGTGGCCGCCTTCCCGGTTCCAGGCCCGCAGGACCTGGTCATCGATGGCGGCAATGGTGCTTTGGACGACGATCTTCAGCAGGCGGTTTTCCGGGCACTGTCCATCGACAGCGAGGCCTGTGTGGAGTTTGCCGGCCGCTATTCCTGGACCAATTGCACCCGTCAGTTCGTCAAACTGCTTTATCCGATCGGGGAAGGATGGCAGCAAGCGTATAATTCCGAGGCATGTCGATTACCGCCCCCGGACCCGAAAGCCGCATCTACCGCCCTGTCGAGCTGAATCAGGAGGTTCGGCTTCATCTTGAAGCCGGCTTCCCACGCCTGTGGCTGCAGGCCGAGCTATCCAACCTCGCCCGTCCGGCCTCCGGCCACCTTTATTTCACGCTCAAGGATCAGCGCGCGCAAATCCGCTGCGCCCTGTTCCGGGGCAACGCCGGCAACCTCGGCTTCCGGCCTGAAAACGGCCAGGAGGTGCTGGTACGCGGGCGTCTGAGCCTGTACGAGGCACGCGGCGAATACCAGTTGATCGCCGATGCCATGCTCGAAGCGGGCGCCGGCGCGCTGCAGCAGGCATTCGATGCCCTGAAAAAAAAGCTCCAGGCTGAAGGCCTGTTCGACGAGGCCCGCAAGCAGCCGATCCCGCAATGGCCGGCTCGCATCAGCATTGTCACCTCACCAACCGGCGCCGCGGTGCGCGACATACTCAAGGTTCTAAGTGAGCGCTGGCCGTGCGCCAAGGTGAGAATCTACGCCAGCCAGGTCCAAGGCGAGACCGCGCCGCGTGAGCTGATCCGGGCGCTACAGGCAGCTGACCGCCAGCAGTTCGGCGACGTCATCATCCTGGCCCGTGGTGGCGGATCGCTGGAGGATCTGTGGGCATTCAATGATGAAAACCTGGCCCGGGCCATAGCTGAGGCGCGCACTCCAACAATCTGCGCCGTCGGCCATGAAACCGACTTTTCAATTGCTGATTTCGTCGCCGACCTGCGCGCGCCCACACCCACCGCCGCCGCCATGGCCGCCACGCCGGACGGCCCTGCCCTGCGCCTGCAGCTCAGACGCCTCGACAGCCAGCTTGCACGCGCGATGACCGGCTGCCTCGATCGCCAGGCTCAATCCATCGACCATCTGGCCCGCCGTCTGGGCGGCCAGCACCCGGGCCGCAGGCTCGATGACTTGGCACAACGCACCCAGCGCCTGCAAAAGCGCGCCAGCCTGGCCATAACCCGCAAGATTCAAATAAGCCAGCAAACCGCTTCCGGGCTCGCTTCCCGACTTCACGCGCGTCATCCCGCCCGTCAGATCGACCGGCTGAGTCAACACTTGTCCGGCCTGGAAAGCCGACTGCAAAGGGCCATGCGTACACGCCTGGGCCAGGCCGGTGAGCGCCTGGCAAGCCTGGCCCGATCACTCAACAATGTCAGCCCCCTGACGGTGCTTGAGCGCGGCTATGCTGTCGCCAGAACCCCTGAAGGCGTGGCATTGACCCAGAAAGCACAATTTGCCAAAGGTACCAAAATCAATCTCTTGTTCCATGATTTTGAGGTTGATTCTGAAGTGCTTTCCGAGCCGCGTGACGCGAGCCTGAAATGAGCCGGTGCCTGAGCGCGCCAGCCAGCCATGAAGCCCTGATCAAGCGCAGCCGCTTTATCGCCCACGCTGAGCGCTGCACTACCGAGGCGCAGGCGCGTGATTTTCTCGAACGCATCAGCGACCCCACCGCCACCCATAACTGCTGGGCCTGGCGCGCCGGCGACCAGTACCGCTTCGACGACGACGGCGAACCCGGCGGCACCGCCGGTCGCCCGATCCTGGCGGCCATCGAAGGCCAGGACATGGACCAGGTCGCCGTGGTCGTCATTCGCCACTATGGCGGCATCAAACTCGGCACCGGCGGCCTGATCCGCGCCTATGGCGGCACCGCCGCCGAATGCCTGCGCACCGCGACCTCCGAACCCATCATTGAAACAACCCGCCTGAATATCCGTGTTCCGTATGAATCCATCGCCCTGGTCCACCAGCTACTCGACCGCCACCAGGCACTCAAACTGGATGAACACTACAACAGCACCGGTGTCGAACTCAGCCTGGAACTGCCCACCAGCAACCTCGATGCGTTCATCACCGAC
Organism: Wenzhouxiangella sp.; assembly: GCA_041744195.1. GTDB lineage: Bacteria > Pseudomonadota > Gammaproteobacteria > Xanthomonadales > Wenzhouxiangellaceae > Wenzhouxiangella. The sequence continues at coordinate 3,307 of JBGTLI010000160.1, forward strand.
CTGCGCAACGCCACCAGCGGCGCGGCTGAAGTTCGGTGAAACCAGCGAAAGCAAGAATCACCAAACCGATTCAGCGCTTGTTTGCCTCAGTCGAATTGTTTAACGGATTGCCAAACTTGACGTTGACACCTACTGACTTTACGACTCCGTACTCAGGAAGCCCTATCGCTCAGAGAATCTGAACACAGGCTCATCCATTACGAACTGCCAAAAGTGGCGCGTAGCGAACTCGATTCGAGTAATTTGACGATAGTCGGCTTCAAACCAGGATGGCCCCATGGCGGAAAGCGAAAACTCTTCCTCTCCCACTAACTTCTCACCTCGCCAGGCACGAACATCGAGGGTTTCACCCTCAGCTTGCGGCCAGGCAACACCAAAAAAAGCACCAACGAAATCAAACGGTTCATCGT
>JBGTLI010000161.1:0-1537 GCA_041744195.1 Wenzhouxiangella sp.
GTTGTGATTGTGGATTAAACCCACCTTATTCACCACCCTGCCTACTGTGACACCGCCATGCCCCGCGTCTGGGGCGTTTCGCTCGGTCACGGGTCCTCACCGTACAGGCGAGTACGCCTCCGGCCCGCTCGGTCGCGAAACGCCCCAGCCACAGCACCTGGCGGCGTCTCGCTACGGAGGGTGGTGAATAAGGCGGGTTATAAAAAAATCCCGGCTGCGAGGCCGGGATTTTGATCGAACTGTTTGAAGCGGGACTTCAGGCCGCGCGTCGGCTCGGGTTGCCGCGTCCACGACCGGAGCCGCTGGTGCTGCTGCGACGACGGTTGGAACCACTGTTGTTGGCACGGCTGGAGCCGCCACGGCCACCGCCACCTCGGCGGCCACTCTTGTTGCCATTGCCGGGGCCGGAGGTGCTGTGGGAAATTGCTTCGGTCGGCTCGTAGCCGTCGATGGTTTCGGTCGGAATGGGCACCTTGACCAGCTTGCGGATGTCTTCGAACATGCCGTGTTCGGCTCCTGAAACCAGCGACACGGCCAGCCCCTGGCGTCCTGCCCGGCCGGTACGGCCAATGCGGTGGACGTAATCTTCAGCCACGTTGGGGATCTCGTAATTGACCACGTGTGGGAGCTGATCGATATCCAGGCCGCGGGCGGCAATATCGGTCGCCACCAGGATCCGGACCTTGTTGGTCTTGAACTCGCTCAGGGCCTTGGTGCGCGCACCCTGGCTCTTGTTGCCGTGAATGGCCGTTGCCGGCAGACCATCGGCCGCCAGTTGCTTGGCCAGTCGGTTGGCGCCGTGCTTGGTGCGGGTAAAGACCAGCACCTGGCGCCAGTTTTCCGAACCGATCATCCACGACAGCAACTCGCGCTTGCGGCTCTGATCAACCGTGATCGCTTTCTGGGCTATGGCTTCGACCGTGGAGTTCGGCGCAGCGGTTTCAATCCGGACCGGATCGTTCAGAAACTTGCGTGCCAGTTCGGTAATGTCTTTCGAGAACGTCGCTGAAAACAGCAGCGTCTGGCGATTCTTTGGCAGCACCTTGACGATGCGATCGATGGCCGGCTTGAAGCCCATGTCGAGCATGCGGTCGGCTTCATCCAGGATCAGAGTGTCGACCTGGCTCAGATCGATCGTGCCGCGCTGCATGTGGTCCATCAACCGGCCCGGGGTGGCGATCAGTACATCGACGCCACGCTTGAGCTTGGTGATCTGCGGGTTGATATTGACCCCGCCAAAGATCTCGGCCGAGCGGATATCGAGGTGGCGACCATAGTCGCGCAGGTTTTCATGGACCTGGGCGGCCAATTCACGGGTCGGCGTCAGGATCAGGGCGCGCAGCGTATGGCCGCGTCTGGGTCCGCCGCTGGTCAGTTTCTGCAGCAGCGGCAAGGTAAAAGCCGCCGTCTTGCCGGTGCCGGTCTGGGCACTGGCCATGACATCGTGGCCGTCCAGAACAACCGGAATGGCGCTCTGCTGAACGGGTGTGGGTTCGGTGTAGCCCTGCTCGTTGATCGCGCGCAGAAGCTCAGCCTT
>JBGTLI010000162.1:0-8395 GCA_041744195.1 Wenzhouxiangella sp.
CGGCGCAACCTCGATGCCGAGCAGTTCCGCCTCACCATGGACCGCAGGGATATCGCCAACTACCTCGGCCTGACGATTGAAACGGTCTCGCGCACCATGAGCGCGCTGCAGCGCGAGGGCGTCATCGAAGTGCGCGGCAAACTGGTTCGTATTCTTGATATCGAAGCGCTGCAGGAACAAGGCCAGCAGGGCGTTCAGTCCGAACCGTCCAAGCGCCTGCGATCTGCCGGTCAGTAAGCTACTGATCCGAACCGTTGTCGGGCAAAGCAGTCGGCTGGACCAGCTGGCTGAAAAACAGCGCGTTGGCGAACAAGCGTTCAGTACCCAGCCAGTACCCCCGAAACAGGTAATCGTCGGCCATGCGCACCACCCTGCCCTGTCCGTTGTGTGTGGCGACCAAGGCCGGGGTGCCGGACAACCGCTCGCGATTGGCGGCCGACAGATATCCGGCAACCAGCGTCTGTTCGGCATAAACAGCCGGGTTGACGTAGGCGTTTGCTGTCGACTGGAGCAGGTGCCGACCGCGGCGAAAGACCACCAGGTCCGATGACTGATAGCCGAATGCCAGCGGGTGGGTGATATCGAGTTCGACGCGCAAGGCGCTGCCGCCGATCAACTCGCGGGCAAAATCATCGGTAAAGTCGCCGTAGGCGCGACGCTCCGGAGCTGCGGCGACGGCGTCATCGTCCGCGGAGTCGGCAAATTCCCATTCCAGCGATAATTCTTCCACCCAGGACGAGGCTCCCCGGGCCGCGACCAGGGTGCCGCCGTGGAGAACGAATGCGGTGATTCTCTCTCTGGCCCACGTCGGCATACCCTCGTAGTCGCCATCAGGGAGAATCAGGTGGGTATAGTCGGCCAGATCAACCTGGAACAGGCTGCGCCAGTCGAGCTGGGTCAAGGGCTGGTTCAGTCGGGTATCGAACCAGTGCCAGATGTAACCGGCATGGGTCGCGCGCAAACCGGCGCCGGTCAGCAGGGCGGGCCGGATAGGCTCCAGCACGGGCGCGGAAGGAGAACCCAGGTCGGGGCCGCTGAGACTGAGCCCGCGCTCGGCGGCAAGCACATCGACCTCGTGTCGCTCGGCCAGTTTGGCCAGATATTCGACAACGGGCCGCGGCGCCTCGGACTGTAGTCCGGCATGGATGATCAGGCTGCCACGGACCAGCTCCTGATCCCCGGTATCGGTCCGGGCCCGTAGCGGCTTGAGAGTGGCCTGAACCCGGTAGCCTGCCTCCAGCAATCCGGCCAGCACGGCCGGCGCGCCGTACTGATCCCATGGCACCAGCCAGGCGACGGCCTCCGCGGCGAAGTCATGCCGGACCCGGCTCGGCGCTTCGCCGAGGGGTTCACCGGTTGCGGGAAGGCGTGTCACCGTTTCGAGCGGCAAGTCGTAAGACATGGCCAAAGGCCAGGCCGAGACGTCATAGAAGGTTTCCATGGCTAGATCGGTGACCGGCTCGAAGATCGAGCGCAGAAACCGATACTGATCCTGGCCGGCTGGAATCACCCAGGCCGAGCCCGGTTGGTAAGATCGTCCCGCCACCTCGATGCTGTCGCGGACCGGATGCACCTCGATGCCGTGTGCCAGCAGCAGTTCAATCAACGCCCGCGCGCGCGTTCGGTCACCGCCGTCGGCCAGCACCCAACCGGCGTGTTCCGCCCCTCGCGCCTGCTCGCGGGCAGCAGTGAAAAACTCGCGCTGGTAGTCAATCAAGTCCCCGGCCAGTGCATGGCCCGCCTGCAAGGTCGACAGGCTGGTGCGAACCTGGTTGGCCACGGCATCGGCCAAGCTGCGCGTGCCGTAGTCCGTGTCCTGCACATGGCCACGCACCGAAGCCTGCTCGAATAAAATGCCGATGCCGCCGGTCAGGTCGGGATAGGTTGAGCCCTTGCCGAGATAGTAATCATCGAACAGCTCGCGGGTGAAGAACGGCTCGCCAGCCTGGTCGAGGATTCTGCCGTGGAATCCGCCAATGGTGGCGGTCAGGTCGAAGTTGCGTTCTGGTGTCAGCGGGTTGTTGCGCTCAGGCACGCCGGGCTGGAAGAAATAGGTGGTGTTGGGACCCATCTCGTGGTGATCGGTCAGCACGTGCGGCGCCCACTGGCGCAAATGCGCCAGTCTGGCCCGCGATTCCGGGTGAACCAGGGGCAACCAGTCGCGGTTGAGATCGAACCAGTAATAGTTGGTGCGGCCGTTGGGCCAGGCCTCGTTGTGTTCACGGTCGGCGGGGTCGGCCGACGGGTTTTGACCGCGGTGCATGTTGACCCAATGGGCAAACCGGTCCAGCCCGTCCGGATTCAGAACCGGCTCCATCACGATCACCTGCTCGTCAAGCCAGGCCAGCACTTCCGGATTGCGAGCCGACGCCAGGTACCAGGCCATGACCAGGGCGGCACTGGCGCCGGACGCTTCATTGCCATGAACCGAGTAGCCCAGCCAGATGACGGCCGGGCCGTCACCGGCCCGGCTGGCGCGCTGCCGGTCTGAGCGCAGTTGATCGAGGTTGGCCAGACGTTCAGGTGAGGCGAAGGTCAGCAGCAGCAAGGGGCGCAGACCATGGGTCTGGCCGATCGTTTCGATATGAACCCGGTCCGACGCGGCGGCCAGTTGCCGAAGATAGGTCACCACCTGGTCGTGGCGTGGATGCCACTGGCCCGGCTCGAACCCCAACACCTGTGCTGGCGACGGTATGGCCGGGTCGGGATCAAAGTCGGCGGGAAGGCCGGGGACCGCCCAAACCGGGGCGGGCAACAACAGGAAAACGAACAGAGTGGAAACGAACCACAGGGCGCGAATCATGATGACATTTGAACGAAAGCGACGAACCAGCTTGGTAGGATAGCGGTTTCATGCCAACGGATGCGTTCTCAAAGGAGAAAACCATGAAGCTGCAGTCGAATGATCTGACCGACGGCGCCCCGATCGACCCCCGCTTTGCCTTCGGCCGCCTTGACAAGGATTCTCACATGAGCCTGTCGGACAACCTGAGCCCGCACCTGGCCTGGGCCGACATACCCGACAAGGCCCGCTCGCTGGCCCTGGTCTGCATCGACCCCGATGTCCCGGCCGTGGCCGACAACGTCAACAAGGAAGGCAAGACCCTGCCAAGAGACATGGAGCGCACGGATTTCTGCCACTGGGTCATGGTGGACATCCCGACGTCGATCAGCGAGCTTCGGACCGGCGAATGCAGTCACGGCGTCACCCCCCAGGGCAAGCAGAATCCGCCCGGGCCCGCCAACACCCGTCAGGGGCTCAATGACTACACCAGTTTCATGGCCGGCGATCCTGACATGGCCGGCCACTACCACGGCTATGACGGGCCCTGCCCGCCCTGGAACGATGAGCGACTGCATCATTACGTGTTCACCCTCTACGCGCTGGACACCGACCATCTGGACCTGAAGTCCGGCTTTTCCGGTCACGACGCACTCAAGGCCATCGAGGGTCACGTCATCGACAAGGCAAGCCTGACTGGCACCTATACGCTCAACCCCAAGGTCTCTGCCTGACACCGACAAGCAGTCGCTGCTCAGAAATTGGGCAGCGGCGGATCGAGGCTGCTTAACTATTCAACATGGGTGGTCCCTAAGGCCACCTGAAGCCCCTGTTTCCTGACATGTCAGGTTGGCACGAGATATGCATTTAGGGGTGCATTCCCCCTGTAAATGGACTGCCGCCTCATGACACCGACCGAACTGATCAAGTACATCAACGATGAAGAAATCGAGTTTGTCGATTTTCGCTTTGCCAACACGCTGGGCAAGGAACAGCACATCACCATGCCGGCGTCAGCCGTGGATGACGAGCTGCTGACTGAAGGCAAGATGTTCGACGGCTCTTCGATCGTGGGCTGGAAAGGCATCAACGACTCAGACATGGTGCTGATGCCCGACACCGACGCCCTTTTTCTCGATCCGTTCGCCGAGCACAAGACCCTCAACATCAGCTGCGACATCCTCGAGCCGGCCACCATGCAGCCTTACAGTCGCTGCCCCCGCTCGCTGGCCAAACGGGCCGAAGCCTACCTCAAGGCCAGCGGCGTTGCCGATACGGCCTTTTTCGGCCCCGAACCCGAGTTTTTCATCTTCGACGATGTGCGCTGGAAAAACGATATCTCGGGGGCTTTCTTCGAGATCGATTCCGAAGAGGCCGCCTGGAACAGCAAGAAAAAGTACGAGGATGGCAACCATGGACATCGCCCCCGGGTCAAGGGCGGCTATTTCCCGGTGCCGCCGGTTGATGGCCTGGCCGATCTGCGCAGCCTGATGTGCCTGACCCTGGAAGCGGCCGGCATTCCGGTTGAAGTCCACCACCACGAAGTGGGTACGGCCGGCCAATGCGAAATCGGCACCCGCTTCAACACCCTGACGCGCAAGGCCGACGAGACACTGATGACCAAGTACATCATTCAGAACGTCGCCCACATGCACGGCCGGACCGCGACCTTCATGCCCAAGCCACTGGTCGGCGACAACGGCTCAGGTATGCACGTCCACCAGTCGCTGGCCAAAGGCGGCACCAACCTGTTCGCCGGCGACGGCTACGGTGGCTTGAGTGAAACCGCGCTGCATTACATCGGCGGCATTTTCAAGCACGCTCGCGCTATCAACGCTTTTTCAAACTCGACCACCAACAGCTACAAACGCCTGGTGCCGGGCTTTGAAGCGCCGGTGCTGCTGGCTTATTCGGCCCGCAACCGCTCGGCGTCCTGCCGGGTGCCCTGGGTTGCCAGCGACAAGGCCCGCCGGATCGAGGTGCGTTTTGGTGACGCTGCCGGCAACCCCTACCTGATGTTCGCCGCCATGATGATGGCCGGCCTCGACGGGGTGATCAACAAGTTCAACCCGGGCCCGCCGATGGACAAGGACCTCTATGATCTGCCACCGGAAGAAGAGCGTGACATCCCTCGCGTGTGCCATGCCCTGGATCAGGCGCTGGAAGCGCTGGACGCCGACCGCGAATTCCTGAAGGCCGGCGATGTGTTCTCTGATGACCTGATCGACGGCTACATCAAGCTGAAGATGCAGGAAGTGACCCGTTTTCGCATGTCGACCCACCCGGTTGAATTCGAAATGTATTACTCGTCCTGAAGATCACGTCCTGAAGATCACGTCATGAAGATCACGTCATGAAGATCACGTCCTGAAGATCACGCCTGATGATCCCCACGGCGTGCAGGCCGACTGGCCGGGCCTTGTGCCCGGCCTTTTTTTATCACTACAATGGAAGCTGGCATTTGGTTGGTAGAAACCCGCATGAAACCGTCACCGAAACTGACAATGAAACTGTCAATCGCGCTGTTATTGATGCTCTGCCTGGTTGTCGCGCCATTGGGCGCCCAGGAAATCTACAAGGTCGTCGACGCCGATGGCAACGTGACCTACACCGATGAAAAGCCGACCGACAATGCGACTCCCATGGACCTGCCGGAGATCAGCGTGGTTGGCGAGGACGTGGAAGAGCCCCCGTTGGCAGTCGCTGAAACCGATCTGGAACGCGAAGCACTGGGGTTCCGGATCACCTCACCCGAACACGGTCAGGACGTACTGGCCATGGATAACACCCTGACGGTCAACATGGCCAGCAATATCACCTTGCCGGAGGCGGCCCGGATCGTGGTCTTCATCAATGAAGAGGCCCAGCCTCCGGTCAGTTCTCTACAGGCCACGTTCGAGGACCTCGACACCGGCGAGCACACTTTGCGCGCGGAGCTGCAAACGGCGACCGGACGGGTGCTGGGTTCGACCGACCCGGTCAGCTTCCGCCTGCATTCAATCGTTCGGGAACAGCGCGCAGAACGGTGAACCAGCCAGACCCGGATCTTTTGGCCACGGGCCTGATCCGGGTCGATGCGAGTCATCAGGTCAGCTGGATCAATCGTGCAGCAGCCGATCTGTTCGGCCGCTCGCGATCGGCATTGGTCAGATTGCCCTTGGCACAATTGTCCGTAGCGCTTGATGACTGGCATCAGCGGATGGACCATTTGGGTCAGCCGCTGCAGGTTTCAGAAGCGCAGCTTGCTGAAGGCGGATCGGTACTGGATGTGATTTTCCATCGTCTGGAGAACGACACGCTGATTGAGTTGCATCCGGTGACTGATCGAATTCGTCAGCGCGCCATGGCCGAACGCGCCGACCGGCAACAGGCGCTGACCCTGCTGACACGCCGGCTCGCCCACGAGCTACGCAACCCGCTGGCCGGCGTACGCGGGGCAGCCCAGTTGATCCAGGCCGCAACCGGCGAATCCAGGCTCATCCGGCACGCCCAGATGATTCAGCGTGAGGTTGATCGCATCACCGGCCTGATTGAGCGCTTTGCCGGCGATGGAGAAAAGCAACTGGAAGCCGTGAATTTGCACCAGGTTCTCGATGAAGCTGGCGAGCTGGTGCTGGCCGAGAACCACGGCCATCTGAAACTGAAAAAGCATTATGACCCCAGCATTCCCGAATTACAGTCCAATGGTGGCCAACTGCACCAGCTTTTTCTCAACCTGTTGCGCAACAGCATCCAGGCGGGCGCCAGGGAAATCCGCATGACCACGCGTATCGAACATCGTTCGCTGCTGATTGATGAACCGGCACGCCACGCGGTGCGTATCGACATCGACGACGATGGACAAGGGGTGCCCGAAGCCCTGCGCGACCGGCTTTTTCTGCCGCTGGTCACCGGGCGCGACCAGGGCTCTGGCTTCGGCCTGGCCGTGGCCCAGCAGATTGCCCGCATGCATCGGGGGCTGATCGAGTTCGAGCCGCTTGAGCGAGGCAGCCGCTTCCGCGTGCGTCTGCCGTTGATCGTGGCAAAGCTCCCAAGTATCGTCCATGTCTGAACGGGTCTGGATCATCGACGACGATCCGGCGATCCGTTACGTGCTGGATGAATTTTTCCGCAGCCAGAAGCTGCCGGTTCGCACATTCGCCGACGGCGCCAGCATGAACGCGGCCCTGGCCACTGACAGCCCGGAACTGGTCATCGCCGACATTCGCCTGAACGGCGAAAGCGGACTGGAGTTGATGCAGAGCTTGCGTCAGTCCCGGCCTGAATTGCCGGTCATCATCATGACCGCCTACTCCGACCTGGATTCGGCGGTCCGGGCCTTTCAGGGCGGTGCGTTCGAGTTTCTGGCAAAGCCATTCGACCTTGAAGAAGTCGGTCGACTGGTTCGCAAGGCGCTCAACGTTCCCAGCAGCGAACCACCCCAGGGGGAGCGCGATGCCGGGCTGATTGGGTCCTCGGCCCCGTTCCAGGACCTGATCCGGATGATCGGTCGGTTGTCGGCCAGCGACCTACCGGGCCTGATCCGCGGGGAGACCGGTACCGGCTAGGAACTGGTGGCCCGCGCCCTGCACAATCATTCGCCTCGTGCCAAGGGTCCGTTCATCGCCATCAATACCGCAGCCATACCCGAAGACCTGTTGGAGTCGGAACTGTTCGGCCATGAGAAGGGCGCCTTTACCGGCGCCGGTGAGCGCAGGCCCGGCCGGTTCGAGCAGGCCAGCGGAGGCACTCTGTTCCTCGACGAAATCGGAGACATGCCGATTGCGCTGCAATCGCGGCTGCTGCGGGTTCTGGCCGAAGGCGAGTATTACCGCCTGGGCGGGCACGATCTGATCTGCACCGATACACGTGTGATTACCGCCACCCACCGCGATCTGGCCCGCCTGGTTGAAAAAGGCGACTTTCGCGCCGACCTGTACCACCGACTCAAGGTGATCGGCCTCACCGTCCCACCGTTGCGTGACCGGCGCGCCGATATCCCCGAATTAACCCGCCATTTCCTGCGCGAAGCCGGTCGCCAGTTCCGCCTGCCACCAAAGCTCGCCGATCGCAAACTGCTTGGACACCTCAGCACCCTGCCCTGGCCCGGCAACGTACGCGAGCTGAAAAACCTGTGCCAGTCGCTGGCAGCCCTGGCGCCGGCGCCCGTCATCGGTCTCGATGACCTGCCGGACGAGTACCGCAACCCAAGCGATCCTGGCACCGCTGACGGCTCGACCTGGACCAGCCTACTGGCAACCGAACTCAAAAGTCAGCTCCAATCGGAAAACAACAATATTTACGATGAATTCAAGCAACGCTTCGAAACCCGCCTCGCCGAAACCACCCTTGGCATCTGCGACAACAACCAGTCCGAAGCCGCCCGCCGCCTCGGAATCAGCCGCAATACCCTGGCTCGAATCCTGAAAGGCGGTTAGGTGGTTCGCTGGTTGGCTGGCTGGTTGGTTGGCTGGTAATCAACTTTCTTCCAGGGTGAAACCTACTTCGATTGTCACCTGCCAGTGACCTACACGGTTATCCTGGATATGCCCGCGCGTTTCGAGGACCTGGAACCAGCGCATGTTCTTCACCGTGGCGGAGGCTTTTTCTATCGCCCGGCTGACGGCATCCTCG
>JBGTLI010000163.1:0-8655 GCA_041744195.1 Wenzhouxiangella sp.
GTCTGCCGGCAGGTCATCTTCCGGATAAATGGCCTCGATCGGGCACTCGGGCTCGCACAGGGTGCAGTCAATACATTCTTCCGGATCGATCACCAGGAAGTTGGGGCCTTCGTGAAAGCAGTCGACCGGGCAGACTTCCACACAGTCGGTATATTTGCACTTGATGCAGTTTTCGGTAACGACAAAGGTCATTGGGGCTTAAGTCCGTGGCAGCCTGAGGGCGCGCAATAGGGTTGGTAACTGTTTGCGTGCACGAAAATGCTAAACTAGCGCCTCATATTCTAACAAACCGGATTGCAGCCTGTTCAATCCGCGCAGGCTTATTCATTGAAATCGTCCACACTCGCAGAATCCGATTTGACCTCCCAGACCCGCATCATCTCCCGCCAGGAACATGGCATTGAGCTTCGCAACGTCAGCCCCAGCGCGTGCAAGGTGATCGAACGGCTCCAGGCCGCAGGCTTTGCCGCCTATATTGTCGGCGGCGGTGTCCGCGATCTGTTGCTGGACGCCAAGCCAAAGGATTTCGATGTCGCCACCAGCGCCACGCCTGAGCAGGTCAAGTCGCTGTTCAGCAGTGCCCGACTGATCGGGCGCCGGTTTCGCCTGGCCCATGTCCGCTTCGGCCGCGAAGTGATTGAAGTGGCAACCTTTCGCGGCGGCGGCGATGGTGAAAGTGAGCATCGCGAAGTCGAAGCGGGTCGATTGGTGCGCGACAATGTCTTTGGCAGTGAAAAGGAAGATGCCGCGCGCCGTGATTTCACCATCAATGCCCTGATGTACGATCCGTCGACCGAAACCATCCGCGATCATGTCGACGGCTACCGCGATGTGATTGACCGTCATCTGCGGCTGATCGGTGACCCCGCCACGCGTTATCGCGAAGACCCGGTGCGGCTGCTGCGGGCCGTGCGCTTTATGGTCAAGCTCGGCCTGACGATCGAACCAAACACGGCCGAACCGATGGTGTCCATGGCGCCTTTGCTGCGCGATATTCCGCCAGCCCGGTTGTTCGAAGAGATTCTCAAGCTGTTTTTGACCGGCCACGCCTGGCCTACCTACCAGGCGCTGGTGCGAGAGGCCCTGTGGCCGGAGCTGTTTCCCAATTTGTTCGATCCTGACAATCCCCCGCCCATGGTCGAGCAGACCTTGAAAAATACGGATCAGCGCGTGGCCGAAGGCCAGCCGGTCACCCCCGGTTTCCTGTTCGCGGCTTTTTTCTGGCCACGGGTCAAGCAGCGTTCCAGTGAACTGGTTGCAGCCGGCGCGGTGCCGGTCGAGGCGCTGGCCGAAGCAGGTGAGGAGGCGATTGTTGAGCAGGCTCGCAGGGTGGCGATTCATCGTCGGTTTTCGTCCATGTCCAAGGAGATCTGGTGCATGCAGCCGCGTTTTGAAAAGCGTCGCGGCAAGCGTGCCCTGGCGATGATTGGTGAGCGCCGTTTTCGCGCAGCCTACGATTTCCTGCTATTGCGCGTACTCGAAGAACCGGAGCTGGAGGAGTTGGCCAAGTGGTGGACCGAAATCCAGCAGGTCGAAGGGGACAACCAGGAAGCCATGGTCAACGCTGCCCCCGGCCAGGGCAGGGGCAAGCGGCGTCGCCGTCCGCGCAAACGCAAGACGTCGACGTGAACCCTGCCTTGATTGGAATGGGCAGCAATGTCGGTTCCTCCGGGTCCGTTTTGACCCATGCCCTCGAACTGATTTCCAGGCTGCCGGAAACCAGCGTCCGCGCCCTGTCGCCGGTCTATCAGACGAAGCCTTGGGGCCTGGTTGATCAACCCGATTTTCTCAATGCCGTGGTCGAGCTGGCCACCGGCCTGCCGCCCCGGGAACTGTTGGCCGCCTTGCAGTTGATCGAGACGCAACTCGGGCGGGTACGGGATGGCGAGCGCTGGGGTCCGCGAACAATTGATCTGGACTTGCTGGTTTATGCCGATCAGGTGATTGATCAACCGGATCTGGTCGTGCCGCATCCGCATCTGCATGAACGAGCCTTTGTGCTGGTGCCACTTTTTGATCTTTCGCCATCGCTGGTCGTGCCGGGGCGGGGTCGGGTAGATGAATTGCTTGCTGCGCTGGACGACACCGAGCGAGTCGGGGTAGGGGGCGCGTTAGTGGATACAATTGATCGGCCAGTAATCGGATCAGCAACCGGTCCGGTAATCAAACCAGCAACCAGACCAGCAACCAGAAGGGAGTCAGAATGAGCGAAGCACGCGCCAAGATCACGATGCAGGCACTGGCCGCCATGAAAGTCAAAAGCCGCCCAATTACCATGCTGACCGCCTATGACGCCAGCTTTGCGCACCGCATTGACCATGCAGGCGTTGATTGCATCCTGGTCGGCGATTCGCTTGGCAATGTCATCCAGGGCCGCGACAGCACTCTGCCGGTCACGATTGATGACATGGTCTATCACGTTGAAGCGGTCCGGCGCGGTCTGGCGCATGCTCTTTTGCTGGCGGATATGCCGTTTTTGAGCTACCACGACCGCGCCACGGCGATGGAGAATGCGGCTCGGCTGATGCGGGCCGGGGCTGAAATGGTCAAGTTGGAAGGCGGCGCGGCCGTTGTCCCGGTGATTGCCGACCTGGTCGCCCAGGGAATTCCGGTCTGCGGACACCTTGGCCTGACTCCCCAGCATGTCCACCAACTCGGTGGCTATCGGGTTCAGGGCCGGGATGAAGCGGTGGCCAAGGTGCTGCGCGATGATGCGTTGGCGCTGGAAGCTGCCGGCGCCGGCTTGCTGGTGCTCGAATGCGTGCCAGCCGAATTGGCCGCCGCCGTTGCCCGGTCTCTCGCTATTCCGGTCATCGGTATCGGCGCCGGGCCGGACGTCGATGGCCAGGTGCTGGTGCTCTACGACGTTCTCGGCATCAGCATCGGCCGGCGACCGAAATTTGTGCGTGATTTCCTTGCGGGCAGTGATGGCATCGATGCCGCGCTGGCGGATTTTGTCGCCTCAGTGCAGGCGCGCAGCTTTCCCGGCCCGGAGCACAGCTACACTTGAGCTTGTTGATTGCAGAAACCCTGGCCGAGCTGCGTGAGCTGCGCGACGGCTGGCGCCGGGCGGGCGAACGGGTCGGTCTGGTGCCGACCATGGGCAACTTGCACGGCGGCCACCTCGAACTGGTCCGTTCCATCCACTCCCGGGTGGACCACACCGTGGTCAGTATCTTTGTCAATCCCACCCAGTTCGGACCCGGCGAGGATTTCGAGCGCTACCCTCGAACCCGGCAGGCGGATTTGGAAAAGCTTGAAGCAGCCGGCTGCGCGCTGGTCTGGCTGCCAACGGTTGATCAGATGTATCCAATGCCCGAACCCTTCATGGTTCACCCGCCCGCCAGCCTTGCCGGAATTTTGTGCGGCCAACACCGGGCCGGTCATTTCGAAGGCGTGGCCACCGTGGTCCTGAAGTTGTTCAATCAGGTCAGCCCGGACGTCACTGTCTTTGGCGAGAAGGACTTTCAGCAACTGTTGGTGATCCGGCAGATGGTTCAAGACCTGGCCTTGCCCGTCGAAATCCAGGCCATGCCGACCGTACGCGAGCCGGACGGGCTGGCAATGAGTTCCAGAAACCAGTATCTGAGCCCGGATGAACGCCGGACCGCCCCCCTGCTGTACCAGACCCTGACAGATCTGGCCGAGCGATTACGCTCAGGCGAAGATTGGAAGGAACTCAGCGCACGAGGGTTGGCTGGGCTTCGCGAGGCCGGATTCGAGGTTCAGTATCTTGACTGGCGCTGCGCCGAAACGCTGGGTGGACCGCAACGGAACTGCCCGCAACGACTGCTGGTCGCCGCGCGACTGGGAAAAACCCGGTTGATTGATAACGTTGCGGTAGATGAAAGGTAAAGTGGAAACCTTGGACGTTAGTTTTTTCCCGCCGACTTGCGGCTGCGAATCCACTTCATCAGCACATCCCACTCTTCCCAGTCCTGCCAGGCAAGATAGGGCGGCAGGTCGGATACCGACAGACCGCGTTCGGAGGCCCTGACATAGTTCATCGATTCGCGCAGTTGAGCGACGACGGGGATGCGGAAGCCATCCAGGAAACCGGTCAGTTCGCGGTAGACAATGGTGTTGGGCTTGATGCGGTTGGCCACCAGGCCGACCCTGGCATCACCAGCCTGGATGGGTTTGAGTTCCAGCAGGTGGTTGAGAAACCGCCAGGCGGCGCGCATGTCGACCGGCGATGGCAGGACAGGCACCAGCACGGTCTGGGCGCGTCGCAGGACCTTGCCCAGTTCGGCGCCGGAAATGGCTGCCGGGGTGTCCAGAACCAGGGTATTGGTCTCTGCAGGTGCGCGAATGGGACCGTCCTCGGCATTCAGCCCGATGATGGCCGGGTGCTCGGCGGGGCGTTGGGTCAGCCAGTCAGTGGCTGATTGCTGGGGGTCCATGTCACCCAGCGCGACAACATGGCCGTCCCAGGCCAGGGCGGCGGCGAGATTGGTGGCGATGGTGGTTTTTCCGCTACCACCTTTTGCGTTGACGACCGCGATGGTGCGCATGCCTGCTGGCCTCCCGGTATTGGTTGTCCCTAGTGTACCCCGTCATCTGGTTTGTGCATCCCGGCCGATCAGTGACGGCGTGGGTCCGGCAGCCCGGAATGCAACAGCCAGGCTTTCAGGTCGGCGTCGTAGCGCCAGATCTCGCGATGGTCGATCACTCGCTCGCGCGAGGTGTGAACATGGTACAGCCGAATTCTGGCCACCCGCTGCATGCCCGGGCCGTCCGGTTCCGCCAGCACCTGGCGAATACGGTACTCGGTGACCCGAAACTGGCGCAGCCGCTCCATGTCGACTTCGCGGATCGGGTTTTCGGCCAGCCATTGCGGATGGATGAAGTTAAGCAATGCCTCCACTTCATCACACCAGCGCACGCAATTGCTCCACTGATCCATTGCTTCCTGACGCTCACGCGTCGATTGATTGCCGCCGCAGGCGGCCAGCAGCAGAACGATAGTCAACAGGATCAGGGCACGTTGCATTGCGATAAGGCTCTCCACCATCTCAGATTCGCTTCAGGGCAGCATACCGGGCCGAGAGCGTCGCCGCTACCTCGCCGTCAACCATGACCCGGGCTTCCAGTGGCAGCCGTGAACGATTCTTTGCGACCAGATCGGCGATAAACAGGTCGCAAGCGGACTTTTCCGGCCAGTCGCACTCGACATCGAAACCGCCCTTGACCGGCTTGAGATAGCGAATCTCACAGCGACCAATGACCAGGTCAGCTTCCTGGTTTTCACGTTTGAGCAAAAGCCGCGGCAGGGACCAGCCAGCCAGGATCATCGCGCTGGCCATCGCACCACCGAAGGCCGTTCCCTTGTCGTTGACATTGGGTCCCAGCGGCATTGAAAACGCAACGCCTTGCCAATCCAGCCGCTGCACGGAAAGCCCCATGGCCCTACCCAGGGGGATTTTTTCCGTCAACACATGGCTTAGCCAGTCGATTTCTGTTGGTTGATGATTGGTCATGGCCGCCATTCTACAGGCCGAACCGGCGATTCGGGTCTGCTCAAGCTCTACAATACCGGTATGTCCAACCCCCCAACGCTTCCATTCGTTGCCCGCGCTCTCATGCCACGTGAAATCAGGGCCAATGCGACCATGGCGGTGGCCCTTGGCGCGTTGGAGGGCGGGGTGGTCGGCGTGGTGGTGAAGAATCAGTTCGATGGCGTGGCAGATCCGGTCTGGGTCAACCTGGCGGTTGCGCTGGTTGCCGGCGCGCCGGCCTTTTCCAACATGTTGTCGTTGTGGATTTCCGGTCTGGCCGAAGGACGTGACCGCACCGCCTGGGTTTCAGTGTTGATGCTCATTACCGCGGCCTTCCTGATCATCATGGCACTGACACCGATCAATGCCGCCGGACTGGTCCTGATCACTGCGGGGATGGCTGTCGCCCGCCTGGGGTGGGCCGGCGTGATCACTCTGCGCGCGGCGATCTGGCGGGCGAATTTCCCGCGCCATGTTCGCGCCCGGATCACCGGGCGCATCACCGTGATCTACTCGTTGATCATTGCCGCCACGGCCGCGGTTATCGGGTTTGCGATGTCCTGGTGGCCCGGTTCGTGGCGCGCGCTATTCATAACAGCGGGGCTGCTGGGGCTGATCGCGGCTCATCGCTATCAGCGCACCCGGATACGTCGTGGCGCACGCCTGCGCAAGGCCGAGCTGGCCCAACGCGAGCACCGCCAAGGTGGTCAGTTCGCTGCCAGCCTGCGGATACTGGCCACGGATCGCTGGTACCGGCGTTACATGCTGACCATGTTCGCTTTCGGTTCCGGCAACCTGATGGTCATCGCCCTGCTGGTGATCCTGCTCAGTGAACAATTCGGCTTTTCCCGTTTCGAGCAGGTGCTGATTACCACCACCATTCCCCTGATCGCAGTGGCCGTATTCACCCCGATCTGGGCCCGGCGCCTGGACGCGGTGCATATCCTCGACTACCGCGCCCGCCAGGGCTGGAACTTCGTCCTTGCGCTGGGACTGTTCACGGTCGCTTCGGCCACCGGATGGAATTGGTTGTTCTGGGTTGGCGCGCTGGCCATGGGCGCTGCCTTCGCCGGCGGAAAACTGGGCTGGAACCTCGGCCACAACGATTTTGCCAGCGATGACCAGTCCACACTCTATATGGGCATCCATGTCACACTCACGGGTATTCGTGGATTGATCGCGCCACTGGCGGGGGTTCTGGTCTACCAGCGACTGGAAGCCATTGAGCATGGCCTGGGTCGGTGGGTTTTGCTGTTTCCACTCAGCCTGACGCTGGGTGGCGCGATCACCTTTGTCATTCTTGCTCGTTTGAGGCGACGCGAAATTGGAGATTCATGACAATGCTTGAGGCCTTGTTGGTTTTGGCGATGATGAATGAGGCTGTCATTCTTTCCCCGTTGCAGGTGCGTGGCAGAGACCTGGATCCCGCTGCGGCCGAAGCGACCGCTGAGCTGAGCAGGCTTGACCTGGCGCTGATTCGGCCGACCCATCCGGCCGAAATTTTCAGCCGGGTGCCGGGCGCCTGGGTGACGCGCGGCTCGGGCCAGGAGCACCTGAGCGCCATCCGCTCGCCACTGCTCGCAGGCGCTGGCGGCTGCGGCGCGCTGCTGATACTCGAAGACGGCATCCCAATCAGGCCGCCGGGGTTTTGCAATGTCAACAACTTCTTTGAAGTCAACCTTTTACAAGCCGCAGCCATCAGTGTTCTGCGCGGGCCGGGCGGGCTCGGTCATGCCTCCGGCGGGCTGCATGGCGTGGTCGATGTCCGTACCCGCTCACCGCTGTTGAACCCGTTGAACAGTGTGCGGCTGGGAGCCGGCAGCGACGACTATCGCCGGATCGACCTGTCGTTGACCGGCCAGGTCGGCGAGGGCTCCATCGGCCTGGATGCCAATGCGACCGACGCCGGCAGCTTCCGCGCCGATGAGGGTTACGAGCATCAGTTTCTGACCATCAATCATGTTCAGCCCACGGCGCGCGGGCAATGGCGAACGACGCTCAGCAGCGCCCGGCTGGACCAGGACACCGCCGGCTTTATTGTTGGCAGGAACAGCTACCGCGATAATCAGGCCCGGCGCGCAAACCTCAACCCGGAGGCGTTTCGTACCGGGACCGCGCTGCGGTTGAATACCCGGGGTGAATGGATCGACGAGGCCGGTACCGAAAACCGCCTCAGCTTCTTCGCCCGGCGTTCACGCATGACCTTCCTGCAGCATTTTCTGCCCGGCCAGCCACTGGAGCGCAACGGCCAGCGCTCGGCCGGGTTGCAGTTTGACCAGCAGCGTCATGGTGAGCGCCTGGACTGGGACTGGGGCGTTGATTCGGAGGTGTTCGGTGGCGACCTGTTTGAATTTCAGGAGAACCCGGCCACCGGCTCGCCCTTTCTCGTCGCCACGCGTCCGGTCGGCCGACATTACGACTACAACGTCAGCGGCCAGCGCGTTGGTGGCTACCTGGCCGGCACCTACCGCTTTGACGGGCGCTGGCAACTGCGCGCCGGTGTCCATGCCGACTGGGTCCGCTATGACTACACCACCGACCTTGAGCCCGGCAACCGGGCCGAGGATGGCAGCGAGTGCGGATTCGGCGGCTGTCTGTTCACCCGGCCCGCCGATCGCAGCGACCGGTTCTTCAATCTGGCGCCCGAAGTGACCCTGAGCCGGCAGGTCGGTGACGGTCTGGCCTGGCTTCGGCTGGCTCGCGGCTTTCGCGCCCCGCAAGCCACAGAGCTTTACCGACTGCAAAGCGGCCAGACAGTCGCCGATCTCGATTCCGAAACGCTGGACGCGATCGAGCTGGGTATGCGTGGCGGGCAGCGACTGGCCTGGGAGGCTGTCGCTTTCATCCAGCGCAAGGACAACTTCATTTTTCGTGACGCCGAGGGCTTCAATGTCAGCGACGGGAAGACCGGCCATCACGGCATTGAGCTGGCGCTCAGCTACAGCATCCATCCTGGGCTGACCGCGGCGGCCCGCGGCGCTTATGCGGTCCACTCCTATCGTTTCGATCGCGATCTGGGCGGTGAAACCATTGTGTCGGGCCGTGATATTTCTTCAGCGCCGCGCCAGCTCTTCAGCGCTGATCTGACCTGGCGTCCCGGTCAGCGTTGGCAGGCTCAACTGGCCTTTGAATCAACCGGCGCCTACTGGCTCGATGC
>JBGTLI010000164.1:0-1610 GCA_041744195.1 Wenzhouxiangella sp.
CCACGATCAGACTGCCGGTCCGGGTGAGCTTGAGTGCCCAGCCGAGGTAGTCGGGGTAGCCTTCCTTGTCGGCATCGATGAAAACGAGATCGAACGGCTCCGCGCCCTCCTTCGCCAACCGCGCGAGGGATCCTGAGGCGGGACCCACGCGCACCTCTACGCGCGCCGCCACAGCTGCCCGCTCGATGTTCGTGCGTGCTACCTCAGCATGTCTCGGATCCAGCTCCAACGTCACCAGGTGGCCATCGGACGGCAGTGCCCGCGCCAGCCAGATGGTGCTGTAGCCGCCCAGCGTGCCGATCTCCAGGATGGTGCGCGCGCCCCGGAGGCGCGCCAGGAGGTGTAGCAGCTTGCCCTGGTTAGCGGCCACCTGGATGGCCGGCAGCCCTGCTCCGTCGCTGGCCTCGAGAGCCGCATCCAGGGCAGGGTCGGGCGGCAGCAGCAGGTCGCTGAGGTAGCTATCGACCGCGCTCCAGCGCTCCTGTGCCAGGGGGAACCTCCGTTCAGATGAAGAGCGGCCCGAAGATGAGTGAGACCACCGCCATGAGCTTGATCAGGATGTTGATGGATGGCCCCGACGTGTCCTTGAACGGGTCGCCCACCGTGTCGCCCACCACGGTCGCGGCGTGGGCCTCCGTGCCCTTGCCGCCGTGGTTGCCCAGCTCGACCCACTTCTTGGCGTTGTCCCAGGCGCCGCCAGCGTTGGCCATGGTCAGGGCCAGCAGCACACAACCCAGCAGTGCGCCGCCGAGCATGCCGCCGAGGGCCTCGGCGCCGAGGCCGAAGCCGATCACGACCGGGCCGAGAACGGCCAGGGCGGCCGGCAACAACATGCGCTTGATGGCGGAAGTTGTGGCGATGTCAACGCAACGGGCCGCATCCGGCTCGGCCGTGCCTTCCAGCAGGCCCGGGATTTCGCGGAACTGGCGACGAATTTCCTGGATCATTTCAAAGGCGGCGTTGCCGACTGCAGTCATGGTGATCGAGGCGACCAGGAACGGAAAGATGCCACCAATGAACATGCCGATCAGTACGTTTGGATCGGAAATCTCCAACCGGAAGTCCGGGATGCGATGGCTGACCTCGGCGATGTAGGCGGTAATGATGGTCAGTGCGGCCAGCGCGGCGGCGCCAATGGCGAAGCCCTTGCCGATGGCCGCGGTGGTGTTGCCCAGTTCATCCAGCGAGTCGGTGATCTTGCGCGTATCTTCACCCAGGCCCGCCATTTCGGCAATGCCACCGGCATTGTCGGCAATCGGCCCGTAGGCATCGATCGCCATGGTCATGCCGACTGTGGCCAGCATGGAAACGGCAGCGATGCCGACGCCGTAAAGACCGGCGAAGTCATTGGCGACAAAGATGATCATGCAGATGGTCAGCATCGGAATCACGACCGACTGCATGCCGGTGGCCAGACCGCTGATGATGACAGTCGCCGCACCCGTCTCGCCGGAACCGGCAATGTCACGAACCGGTTTGCCGGCGGTGTAGTACTCGGTCGACAGGCCAATGATCACGCCACCAACAGCGCCAACCAGGGCCGCGACCCAGACGCCATTGCTGATGTCGAGATAGCGGATCAGGAAAAACGCCAGGATGATGAAGCCGAT
>JBGTLI010000165.1:0-18990 GCA_041744195.1 Wenzhouxiangella sp.
CTACCTGTTCGAGACACTGCCGAATGCGCGGCAGCCGGAGGACATCGAAGCCCTGCTGCCGCAAAACCTAACGCCGGAGATGTTGAAAATTCCGAAGCCTGCCGTGTAAGGGGTAGTGTTGGGGTTGGCCGGACGCTTACGATCATCGATGACATCGGTTACGTCCAGCGCACTGAGGCCGAGACCTCCGTCTTGTTCGAACTGATCGCCCATCGCTACGAGACCGGCAGCCTGCTGATCACCTCCAACCATCCGTTCAGCGCCTGGGACAGCATCTTCCCGGACAACATGATGGCCGTGGCCGCCGTTGATCGACTGGTCCACCACGCCGACATCATCGAGCTGACAGGAGAAAGCTACCGAAAACGCGCTCAGGCAGATCGAAATAAGGAGAGGAAGAACCAGAAATCAGGGTAAGTCAAAACCACTCACCAACCGGCCATTTTAGTTGTCGGGGACCGGACAAAGTAGTTGACGTCGAACACTCGGCGGCATGGAACGGGGCCTCCCGGCTTCCGTGTGGTAGACATCAATACATGCACCGGGTCTTAAGACCCCGGAGAACCGACCAACCACTCGCATAGCGCGGTTGGGCGTATTGCCTTCCCCGTCACCCAACCAGGTCAGCATTCTCGAGTGTGATTTCGGAGCTCAATACCGAGCCTATACTTTCCCCTGTCAACGCTTAACCGATGTCCTTACGAACATCCGCCCATGACTCGGGGCTCTGGCGGGTTGCTAGCCCTTTCCAGATAGCGGGCTTTCACCGCTTGATCTACCACCGGCTTCGGCCGGCGCACTGGGTGTCCTGGTCCATGCTTGGTCCGTGCGCTGGTCCGTGCGTGTTGCCTGCTCCGCGTTCCACGGTTCTCTCAAACGGCTTTTCAATTCTCCAGCAGGTTGCGCAGATTGTCGTGCTCTCTGCGCCTGTCCCGGCCCAGCCACCGTGTCAGCAGCAAGGTTGCGACCAGCCACGCCAGTGCAAAAGTCAGCAACCACAGCGCAGTCTCACGCCACAGCGCATCTCCAAATAGCCAAGCCCCGACGCAGGCCAGTACTGAATAGATGAGCAGCCCCTGGGCGGAGCGTCGCGCAAGTCGCAGGTCGCGCAGGCTGGTCTTCAACTGAACTAATCGACGTTGCGCGTAGACTGTTGTCGGTGCGGTTGCATGTTCGGTTTCCAGGCGTGGACTGCGCAGGACCAACAGCCAGGCCGTGGGAAGAAAAATGGCAAAAAAAGGCAATAGCAGCCAATGCGCCGGCTGCATGGCTTGCGAAATCAAGGCATGGGCGAACAGCATCATCGTGACAACGGTCAAGATCACTTCCACAGCACGCTGCCAATAGCGACGGCGATGGTGACGCCGGACTTTTGTGGTGAGGCTGGCGAGATCCAGATGCTCTCCAGACTCAGCATTCCAGGCGGCACGGAGTTGGTCTTCAATGTTCATCACTTTGCTCCTCAAGCGAGAGTTGCCGGAGAAGTTGGCGCGCCCGATGCAGACGTACGCCAACATTCTCGGCGCTGATTCCAAGCAGTTCCGCCATCTCACCGTAGTCAAAACCTTCGAGCTGCAGCATCAGCACCTGGCGCAGATTGAGCGGTAGCCGGGAAAGGACGTCAAACAGCCAACTGCGTTGTGCCTCATTCGAACCCGTACTGCAATCGTCAAACCCGTGATACGCCTCGTCGAAGCTTGATGCTCCCGGCGTTCTGGCAGCCTGACGCGCATGACTGGCCCCCAGGTTATGCGCAATTCGCAAGGCATAAAACAGCAGCCGCTCCGGGTCGCGCAGTTTTGGAAGGCTTTCCCAGATGGCCAGCAGTACCTCCTGGTACAGCTCCTCACGCAGCGCCGGATTCAGCTCATAGCCGCATACCGCACGCCACAATTGCGGATGACAGGTTTCAATCTTTGACCACAGTGAGTGCATTCGAAAGTTAAGCATTGGGTGCGATGGTTCTTGTCTAGTCGCTCGCATGGGCAATTTTCTTACATCTGAGTACAGAAAGATCTGATTGTAAGAAATTCATGATCTATGGCGACTGATTGGTCAACTCCAAACCAAAGTACCGTTCCAATGACCTCCCGAATATACCCTTGTTTGTTGTCTGCCCTCCTCGGCTGGCTGTCGGTTTCCGATGCTCGCGAGCCCGAGACGACGGCCCTGAATGATGTTCATATTGTCGATACGGCGCTGGGTCAGGTCGCCGAAAACCGTTGCGTGCGAATCGAAGGCGACAAGATTGCTATGGTGACAGAAGCTGGCAGTCAGCGCTGCCTAAACGATGCCCGTGTGCTGGAATTGTCAGGCCGTTATGTGCTGCCGGGCCTGATCGACATGCACGCCCATCTGACACTGGGGCCAATGGAAATCCGTCGCGAACGCGGTCGCATGGTGATGGCGGCTGAAGCGAATGATGACATCACCGAACACAATGCCAATCGCCTGGTTGCCTACGGTGTGACCTCCATCCGTAACCCCGGTGGTGACCTGGAAGCCGCCGCGCGATACAAGTTACGCAGGGCGCAGGGCAAACTGATCGGGCCGGAATCGTTTGATGCGGCCAAGGTCATCAACCATAGCGCCGACATCCGCGGGCTGACCGCAGGCGTGACCGGCCCGGAAGACATTCGCCAGCAGGTTGCCAAACAGGCGGCCGCTGGTGCCGACTGGATCAAACTCTATACCGGTCTGTCTCCCGAACTTCTGCGTGCCGGCATTGAGGCCGCGCATCACCATGGATTACCGGCGATTGGCCACCTTGACCGAATAGCCTGGCCCGATGCGCTGTCCATGGGCCTTGACAGCATCGTCCACCTGATGCCGATCAGCCCCGATTTGCTCGATGACGAATCACGTCAGGCATGGCGGGCGAGCGCCCGCCCTGGCACCTTCGCATTCTTCGAATGGTGGGAGCACTTCAACCCCGATGGGCCCGGGGCCGACCGTCTGATCGAATCATTTGAAATGCATCGGCCGGTGTTCGACGCAACCCTGATCGCCTTTCATGCGGCATTTGTTCAGGATCGCGACAGCGTCTACAAGGATGATTCCCGGCGCCTGGCCCATCCGAGCATGCTGGCCAACTGGGAAGACTGGTTCACCTTCGCGGTCGGTTGGCAGGCGGATGATTTTCAACGCGCCCGTGCAATCTGGCCGGGGGTCCAGCGCATGGCCAAGCGCATTTACACCGGCAACGCCCGGGTCACCATAGGAACCGATCTCGGTAATCCATGGGTGGCCCCTGGCATCAGTATGCACCGCGAGATGACTTTGCTGGCCGAGGCCGATGTTCCGCTTGAACGCGTATTGGCCGCGGCCACGATTCATGCCGCCGAAGCGCTTGGTGCCGGTGATCGATTGGGCCGGGTCATGGAAGGCTTCGAGGCGGATCTGATCGTGCTCGACGCCAACCCGCTTGACGACATTGCCCACACACAGGCCATTCACGCCGTGCTTCTCGACGGACACTGGCTCGATTCGGCCAAGCTGTCCGGACTTTCCCACAAAGGAGAATGACCATGATCAATTTCAGAATCCTGAACCCGTTTACACTGGTGCTGACCCTGCTGACGGCCAGTGCGATGGCAATGCCTGTAGCGGCATCAGAACCCTATGCCGAAGATTGGACCTCTCCTCAGGCCATCGTGCAGGCGCTGCAGGATGTTGTCTCGGCTGATGCCGGGGTGACGCGTGACTGGGACCGCTTTCGAGAGCTGTTCTTTGACGGCGCAATGATATCAATGGCCATCAAGTCACCCCACATGCCGGGACTCATGACGGCCACCCCGGAAGAATTGATTCAGCAAACCGAAGCAAACTATGCTGCAACCGGATTTCATGAAATTCCGTTAATCTATGAAGTCTCGGAATACGGTGCCATGGCCCTGGTCTCAAACAGTTTCGAGATTCGTCTAAGACGCGACGATGAAGATCCCCTGATGCGCGGTCTGAACCATTTCCAACTACTCCACGACGGTGAGCGCTGGTGGATTGTGTCCAATATTTCGACCGTGGAGACTGGTGACTGGAAGCTGCCGGCTGCTTTCGATCCGGCCCGTAGCGTGGAGAGTGACCGATGAACAGCGGAAAAGATTTCGACAAACGCGCTAACACCAAGCCGGAAAGTCGGCTGAGCCGCCCCAAACGCTGGTTGCTGATTGGCGGCGGTGCGCTCTGCTTGATCTCCTGGGCTGTACTGGGACTTGTTCTTTTCATTGATGCTCCACGCAATACGCTTCTCCTGCTCGCCACTTTTACCGCGCTGGTTACCGAGGGTTTTTTCTGGGTGGCGGCCGCAGTATTGGGTGTCACTGTTTTCCAGGCAAGACGCAGGATCTGGCGTTGGCTGTCCCGCCAATCCGCTTGACCGCAGAACCTGGGCGGCCAAACTCTTTGGCCGCCTACCGTTCAAACTCAATCTTGATCATGTGTGACAGCTCCCTGGATAGGTTGCCCGTGATTACAGAGAACGATCCTTCAAAGGATGTGGCCCCTTGAGCGGCCAGCATCTGAATCACATCCACTGGGCTGGCCTGGATTTTCGCGCTTGCGCCGAGGGCCGTTCGAGAAGATTCTTCTTCGGCTGGCGGCTTTCCTCGCGTTCCTTGAGCCGGCTCGGCACGGACGTATGATCCGACTCCATCAGCGTGTCGGCCATGGCAGCGCGCACCGGATTTAGATCAACACGCATGACGGCACAGAGCACGCGCTTCTTGCGCTTCGCGCAAACCGCACGCACTCTTTAGCCTATGCTGCCATGGCCGACAGCACGGCTTGGTCTTCGAGCAGTGCCTGGCACTTGAACCGACCCTCGCAGAAGAGACCAGAACAGCCGTCTTCTTTGTTGGGGGTACGGGCAATCGGTTCATTGAGAGCCCCTATGAACCAGCTCAGGCTGCCGTGGCACTCACGTAACTTCTTCAGTCGCTCTGGGGTGCTGACCAAAGACAGAACTGCCCGTTCCTCCTGCTCGCTGAGGAGATCTGCCATGATTTGTGGGTGTCCTGGCCCCACTTCCTGGTCCGACACTTTCCAGGTAGGGCAAAGTTTTCCCCGGCGCTGTTGTGCCCCGGCACGCTGGATTTGCCTTTTACAATCAGCGGTGCTTGCCGACCTCCCAGCCGGCATCGCCCAGGTGCTCGCTGGCTGCCGTGCGGGCGCCGGATTCCAGCGTGGTGCCCATGCTGTCGTTCCAGCGATTGAGGAAACCGAACAGCGAAATGACGCCGAGGATCTCGACGATTTCTTCTTCGGTCCAATGGGCGTGCAGGGCATCGGCGATGGTCTCGTCAACCGCGTTTGGCACCGTGCTGGCCGCGACGGCAAAGTCGAACGCCGCGCGCTCGGCCTCGGTGAACAACGGGCTGTCGCGGTATTGCCAGATGGCGTGCAGGCGCTCGTCGCTGGCGCCATAGCGCTTGGCCGCCAGCGCGGTGTGCGCCTGGCAATAGCGACAGCCTGAAGACAGGCTGGCCAAGTAACCGATCAGGCGCTTCTGCTCGCTGGTCACGCGATGCGCATTGGCCATTACCGCCTTGTTGAGCGCGATGAACGCGGTGGCGATCTCGGGGCGGCGCTGCATGGTGAGCACGCTGTTTGGCGTAAAGCCGAGTGTTTCATCGAAAAAAGCCGCCAGCGCATCAACTTCAGCCGAGGTGCCTTTTTCAAGCGGGGTAACCAGTGCCATGACGAGCACTCCAGATTATTTGACAATCATCATGATAATTGCAAATTCAACTAAATTGCCAGTTTTTTAGCCAGCATTACGCTTAAGCGGTTGGATCATCATTCCGACAGCAGGCCACCCTCGAGCTCCCCCTGCAGCCGGTCCAGCAGTTCGAATAGCAGCGCCTGTTCTCCGGCACTGAACACCGAGCGGCAGCGCTCTCCCGAGCCGGCCATTTTCGGAATAATCGCTGCACACTGGCGATGACCCGCGGGCGACAGGGTCATGAGCAGGCTTCGGTTGTCCTGTTCGTTGGGGAGTCGCCGGCAGTAGCCCAGCTTTACCAAGCGATCGCCGGCCCTGGTGATGGTGGCCGGGTCCATGGCGGTCAGTTCGGCCAACTGAGTCGGGGTCAGCGAGCCTTTCAATCCGAGCATGCCCAATACCCGCCATTCGCGCGCCGAGATCTTCATGCTCCGCACATAACGATCGGTCGTGGCCCGCCGGATCATGTTCGACAAGTGCGCCAGCCGGTACGGCAAGTGCGCATGAAGATCAATCGGGACGGTTGACGGCAATTCGCTCGATTGCGGTTCCGTATCACCCGCGGGTGCTATCTGGTTGGCCGAGATCACTCCTTCATCACTCCTCATCATCTCTCTTTTATGATACTTGAATATGAAAGTTCTCTCTGCTAACGTTAGCACAACCGCGTCGCTCCATGGGCGGCGGGGTTCCACTCTGGCCAGGGAGGGCCTCCTATGCTCACGATCCGATTAAAATTCTTGATTGTTCCGCTGATGGCGTTTGTCTGGGCAGGCGCCAGCGCGCAGGAGGCCACCGATATCGAAACCCCCGATGGGGTACGACTGTCGCAGCTTGACGTCATCACCATCACCGCGCAGAAGCGCGAGGAGGATATTGACAAGGTGCCGCTGTCGGTGAGTGCGATCAGCGGCGAGGAACTGTCCCGGCGCGGCGCGATTGACACTTCGGCGCTCGGTTCGCTGGCCCCCAATGTCAATGTCTCCAGCGAAACCCAGCGCGATTCGGTGTTCATCACCATCCGCGGCGTTTCCGGCACCGACATCCGCAACGAAGCCGATCCGACCACCGCCTTCCATGTCGATGGCGCTTATGTCACCCGGCTGTCCGGCGCCGGCGCCTACTTCTACGACCTCGACCGGGTCGAGGTGCTGCGCGGCCCGCAGGGCACCCTGTATGGTCGCAACAGCACCTCGGGTGCGGTCAATCTGGTGTCGCGCCGGCCGGTCGATGAATTTGAAGGCTACGTCAACGTCACCGTCGGCAGCCACAGTCTGTTTCGCACCACCGGCGCGCTGAACCTGCCGCTGGTCGATCAGAGGCTGGCCCTGCGCCTGGCGTTTCTCACCGAAGACCGCGACGGCTTCCGCGACAACGGGCCGCTGGTGAGAGCCAGGGGCGACGATTCCGACAGCTTTGCCGCGCGCACGCACCTGGGTTTCACCGCCACCGACCGGCTCGATTTCCTGCTCACCATGGAAACCTACCAGCGCAAGGGCGTCGGCGGCGTGCAGGCCTTCCTACCGTTTCCGGGCAACCCCAATCCGCAGGTCGAGATCACCGACCGCGAACGCTTTCCGCTGGATACGCAGGGCTTTCGCGACATTACCGATGACTCGGCGCGGCTGGAAGCCAACTACGACCTTGGCCGGGCCACCGCCACCTATCAGTTTTCCTGGCGCGACGCCCAGCGTGAGCTGTTCGAAGACCTCGACGGCACCGCCGTATCCGACTCCACCCTGGGCGAGGATTTCCGTTCGATCGCCAAGACCCACGAGTTCCGCCTGACCTCGCCGGGCGGCGAGAGATTTGACTGGATTCTCGGGGCGTTTTATCTCGACGAAACCATTAACAGTGTGTTCAATATCCAGATCCCGACTGTGATTGGTGCGTTTTCCCGCCTGGATTTCGACTTCGTCGACCGCGACCAGAAAAACGAGTCGCTGGCGTTCTTTGGCCAGGGCACCTGGGCACTGAACGACCGGCTCAACTTCACCGGCGGCCTGCGCTGGACCAGGGACGAAAAGGAAAAGCCCGACAGCGCCCAGATCATCCGTCGTCGCGATGCCGCAGGACCGCCACCGCTGCAGGTGATTGTGCAGAATCAGAAAGCCGACTGGGAAGAGGTGACCTGGCGCGCGGCGGTTGATTACGCCCTGAGCCCGACGCATCTGCTCTATGCCAGCGCCAGCACCGGCTACAAGTCCGGCGGCTTCAATCGCGGTGTCAGCCAGGCGATCTACGATCCGGAAACCGTGCTGGCTTTCGAGGTGGGCAGCAAGGCCACTCTGTTTGACAACCGGATGCGGCTGAACTTGTCGGCGTTCCACTACGACTACAAGGACCTGCAACTGGCGCAGATCGAAACCGCGGCCGGCGGCGTAATCGAAAACATCACCCGCAACGCTGCCAGCTCGACGATTTGGGGCCTGGAGGCCGAAGGGGACGCCATTCCATATGACGGCGGCCTGGTCAACTTTGCTCTCGGCTTCCTGAGCGCCAAGTTCGATGACTTCCCCAATGTGCTCAACGATCTGACCGGCGAAATCGAAGATTTGAGCGGCAACCGCCTTGTCAGCGCGCCGAAGTTCACTGGCACGCTCGGTTACGAGCCTTTCACGTTGAGGTTCGCCAACGGCGGCGCGCTGGTGCCGCGCGTCCAGTTCCACTATCAGGCTGATGCCTACCTCAGAGTGCAGAACAATCCCGAAGACCGGCGCAATTCATTTACCAAGACCGATCTGCGCCTGCGCTACACTTCACCGGGCGATCAATGGTTCGCCGAGGCTTTCGTCGACAACATCGAAGACAAGAGCGTGCTCTCCACGGTCTCGACCGGCACCTTGATCATCGGGCCGCCAGCACCCAGCTTCAAAGGCACCTTCATGGCGCCGCGCACCTATGGCGTGGTGCTGGGCGCGCGCTGGTAAACCTGAGCGCCACGGCTATAATGCCGTGGCGCCAATTATTGACAGGGCAATCGATTACTGGACGGCAACCAGACAATCACCAGATAATGACCAGGCAGCCCCTCGGACGTTATGCGCAAGATGCCATTTCGAATCGTCAGCAACCTGCCACTAACGGGCCTGCTCTTGATGGCGGCGGCCGAATCACAATGGCAGGGTTTTGATCAGGTGGCGGCCACTGACAGTGGCTTGACCCATGCCGAATTCACGCTTGACTTCCGCTTTGTCACACACTTGCACGTTGGCGGCGCAGCCGCTGGGGATGTCAATGGCAATGGCTACATCGACCTGATTGTATTGCGTGGCGAGAACCCGCCACGGCTTTATATCAACACGGGGGATGGCAACTTCCAGGACGGCACGGCGGCGGCCGGTCTGAGTTCGATCAACGGCATAGTCAATGGCGCCATTCTGGCCGATGTCAATGGAAACGGCGAGCTGGATCTGTTGCTCGGGGGGGTGCGGCTCGACACCAATCCGGAAGCACCATTGACCCCTGTGCGCCTGTTTCTCAACAACGGCGCCGGCCAGTTTTCAGAAGCCACCGCATCCAGCGGCCTGGCCTCCGAGTTTGATACCCAGGGCATGGCGCTGGCCGATATAGATGGGTCGGGCCGGCTTGACCTTTTTATCGCCTATTGGCAGCCGGAAGGCGGTAGCACCCGTGGTCATCTGTGGCGCAACCTGGGCGAGGCAACCTTCGAGGATATCAGCCTGGATTCTGGTATCGGCAAGTCCTACGCTACGGATCTATTCAATTTCACCCCTCATTTCACCGACCTCAACGGCAATGGCCGGCCGGACCTGCTGGTGGCTGCCGACTTCGGTCACTCCAGAGTCTTTCTCAATCAGGGCGACAGCCGCTTCGTGGATGCCACGACAACCGTGATCGACGACGAGAACGGCATGGGTGCAACGATCGGTGATTTCACCAACGGCGGGCAAATGGACTGGTTCGTGACCAGTATTTGGGCCGCCAAGCCCTCATCCGACTTTGGAACCAGCGGCAATCGCCTGTACAGGAATTCGGGAGAGGGCCTGTTCACTGATGTCACCGACCAGGCCGGTGTACGAGAGGGTGGCTGGGGTTGGGGCGCCTGTGCCGCCGACTTCAACAATGACGGGTGGCTGGATCTGTTCATGGTCAACGGCTACCAGTCTCACGCACCGCAGTTTCTCGACCAGCCGGCGCGCCTTTTCATCAACAATGGCGATGGCAGCTTCACGGAAAAGGCGATCGCCATGGGGATCAACAGCACAGGACAGGGCCGAGCCGTGCTGTGCTTCGACAGCAACAACAACGGCCAGATCGATGTGCTGGTCCAGAACAGCCATGGTCTCGGAGAGGCCTTCGGGTCGCCTCAGCTGTATCGAAATCTCGGCCATCCCGACCATCACTGGCTGCGCGTCCGGCTGCGACACCCCGGACCCAACACCTTCGGGGTGGGCGCACGGCTGACCCTGGAAGCTGGTGGAATGGCTCAGACCCGGGAATTGCGTGCCGGCAACAATTTTCTTTCAGCCGACCCGATCGAAGCTCATTTCGGCTTGGGCCTGAGTGACCGGATCGAGCGCCTGACCATCGCCTGGCCGGATGGTCGCATCGATGTCCATACCGACCTTGAAGTTAATCAAATTCACACCCTCAGTCCGGCGCCTTTGTTTCATGACCGGTTCGAATAACGGTCGCCCCGGAAATCCGGCTACATTTCGAATCGGTCCTGGAACAGCAGATCCATCAGCCGCAAAAAGCTGAACATCAGCGCGTGCAGGCGTAAATCAGCATCCAGCGACCAGTCCGGCACGGCATTGGAATCGGTGTCGGCCTGCAGGGCAAAATAACCGGCGGTCGGACCGATCAGCCGCGAACCACTGCCACCGACCCACCAGATCATGTCAATTGGATCCAGGCTGGCCACATCACCCGGGCTGACCAGACAGCATTCGCTCACCGAATGGGTTGCCGCCAGGGAGACCATACCGTCGTCCGGGTCCACCCGATAGAGTCGCAAAGCGTCGGCGACCGCAGTCTGCATCATCACCTCAAGCAGGCCGGTCTGCTGATCAAGAACCAGAAAACCCGGGTTGCCCGCTGGCAGTTCGGCGACAACGGTCAGATTGCCATTGGCCAGGTCCATCGCCAGCAGATGCCATTCCGCCACGCCGAACAGTCGACCGATGAAATACATCACCCTGGACCCGGTCGGCAGGCTGCCGACGGTCGCCAGGCCACTCACGATCTCACAACAATTGCTCTGCTCTGCCCCGATCTGCTCCACCTGGCCGGTCACGGGATCGAGACTGATCCAGCGCGTGGCAAATTCAGGCGCGCTGGACAGTGTGGCGCTGATCAGACGGGCTGACTGGTTGTCATAGGCCAGCAAGGCCTGAGGAGTCTGTTCGGGTTCAACATGAAATACCTGTTTGCCATCCAGGCTCAAAGTCATCAGCGCTGGCTCACCGGCCTGAGGGCCCGAAGAACGGCGGCCGAATGCGAATACGCGGCCACTGTCGGCATCAACGGCGGTGAGGCCCATGCCGACCAGGCAGCAATTCTCGATCGCTGCCGAACCCGAAGTCGTCTGGCCGGTCTGCACATCAATCTCCAGCATTTTCAGACTGCCGTCGGACGCATCCTGAACCAGCCCGACCAGAAAGCCAGCCTGGATGGGCATTGAAAACAGCAACCCAATCAGGAGCACGGTGCCCGCCATGACATGACCGTCCCGATTTCCTTCTCGACCGGCGGCCACGATTTACTCCTCCTCGCCGGCCGGCCGGATCAACCGCTCAAGTCGCATCAGCCGATCGTTGAGCGTCTCGATTTGACCTTCCAGCGACGCGATTTCCTCGTTTTTCCAATCAAGCTCACGCTTCAGTGCCTGGGCAGCACCCAGCGCGACGCCGGCCAAATCGGCCACGGCAATGCTGTCGGCGGTCTGGCCGAGGCCGAACAAGGCATGGAAGTCCTCCGCCGCCGGACCAAAGTGCGAGGCGCCGCCGGGCTTGTCGAGGTAACGCCAGAACCCAAGATCCAGCCCGGCCAGCCGGCTCAGCAGAACAGCGGGATCCAGCTCTACGAATTTGGTTTTGAGAGCCCGGCTGGACAACTGGTATACGGCGCCATCGACCCGCAGATCGCCATTGCTTACGTGTAACCTGGCAGCAGGCGATGATGTCCCGATGCCGACCCGACCGGTAGCGGAGATATCGATACTGCTGGTAGGCGCGCCGGGCCGGATCCTGAATGGCAGCAAACTGCCGTTGGTGACATCCCGGATAAAGAAATTGGCCTCGTTGCTGGCCATATCCCAGGTCTGGGCGGTGAATCCGCTAACAGCGGTTTGCTCGAAACGGATGCCCGGTGTGTTGCCGGTCGCGATGTGAAGATTCAATACCGGGGTTGCCGTCCCCAATCCAACCTGACCGGTCGAGGCAATGCGCAATGCGTTGCTGGGCGCGGCACCGTCAACACGAATGGGGGTGCTGACCGGATCATTATTGCCAACGTTGGCATCGGTTCCCAGCCAGTCGATGGAGAAATGGTCCGCACCGCCAGAAGCGGAATCGTTGGCCCGCAACTGCCAGTCACCGGCAGCGAAACCGGCTGTACTGGACGTATCGATAAACGTCATGCGGGTGTTGTTCTCCTTCAATTTCAGGGTATCGAATCCGAAGGTCTCGCTATCGACACAATCAAACCCGATGCAGGTACTGCCCGTAACGATCAAGTCGTCATTGATCACAAAGTCGTTAATGCTCTCATCTGACATTGGCTCGGCTGAGCCTGCCTCGCCTTCTTCGGTGCCGAGCAGGACACCATCGGCAATCGTAATGGCTCCGGACAATGGCACGGTATTGGCGGCCTGACCGGTCACCAATCCCTGTTCACGCTCCTGACGCAACTGCGTGCCCCGGGATGGATCAACGACTGGGTGAAATCGGGCCTCGAAAGTGTAACGGCCATCTGGCATGGCCAGTTCGGCAATCTTCTCCCCGCCCAGCCGAACCGGCTCATCCGCGGCGAAGGTGTGTGCACGATAGAGTCCGTCCGATCGTAGAAACACCAGGCTCACCTCCCCCACTTCAGCGGCGCGTTCGATAACCAGCCCACCATCGACCAGGCTGACCTGCGAGTCGGTATCGGCAGCGACCGGCAACGCCAGAATCGTCATGAGAAACAGAACCAAAACTTGCGTGACTGGACGGTTCACGTTTGGATGGTGCATGTTTGGTCGGTGCATCGGAATTCCCTCTTTAGCTTATTTTAATCATTCTGGAACCAATGCCCGTGTTTGTCAAAACCCGTCCCTGTGGCCTGAAGCAGCGGCCGCCATGAGACATTCAGGTCTTCCATGGCAGGAATGATTCCGCACCATCGAAACGGATATGATAGGAAGCGCAGGCGGACAAGCGAAAAGGGTCTTATGGCGCTCCAGAAAATTTGCTTTGAACGAACGACCAGGTCAGCCTGGCCTCGGCATGTTCTGGGTCCGATCCTGTGCTGGTCAAGACGAGCTTCGATGTCGGCTTGGAGTCGGAAGGACCTAATTTGGCGAAATTCACGGCCTTGGAGGTTAACTTCGGCGTCAAACGTCGGCTGTACAGGGCACCGGCTCCGGGTACTGCTGGAAATCAGCCAATAATGCCTCTATACTTCTTGTACGCGGCCAGGTTCTCAGCATGTCAAGACACCATGAAACTCAACGTCAAGCCCCCGCCGAGAAAGTCGTGGCTTTCGTCGCGCTTAAGGATCACAACTTGAAGCTCGCGGCACAGCACGGCAAGGAGCTGTCCGCCATGATGTGCGGCCGCGGGGCCATCGAAAACCTGGTTTCTTGCCATATTCCTGCGGACCCCAAGCAAGAGCGGTCTCTCGGCATTGGCTATGTCGCACCACCTTGGCGCGTTAACACCTGTCGTCGGACTCAGAAGTGACCTCGGATGGACTCCAGTGCTTTCGGGCCATTGTCGAAACTTGTCGTCACTGGAGCATCGCGACTGGCGGCGAACCGGCCAGCGTTGAAAAGGCTGAGTTCAACTGGCTCAACAAGATGCTGGGCAACGTGAAGAACGCCCTTCATGGCACCGGTCAAGCACGCCAGGGAAAGCACCTCGGTCGTTACCTCGTTGAGTTCGCCTTTCGCTTCGATCGTCGCTTCGAATTGCATCGAATGGCCGACCGACTACCTGTGTCGCTTGCCAGACAGCGCCACTTCCATATCGGCTCGCCAAGATGGCCGAGGTTCTTACGTAATCGGGAAGAAATTTATTTATGGAAATTTCAAGTCTAAAAACGTCAGAGAGTAATAGTACGGTCAGTTCTCCGAACGTTGGCTCAGCGATTGACATCAATGCAAAGGCAGTATCAGCCGCCAGCAAGGGCTATCAAAATTACTCTCGACCGGGCTTAAGCAAGCTTCTTAAAGCCATACGAGTTGATGTTAACTATCACAAAGCTGAAGGCTGCTATTTGTACTATAACAATGGCGAAACAGAGGTGCCGGTGTTAGACGTTATGGCGGGCTACGGTGCCTGTTTATTTGGCCACAATTACCCGCCGTTCGTCGATGTATACCAACAACTCTTACAAGAAAAACGGCCGTTCCTAGCCCAAGCATCAGAACGGAGAAACACCGGCCTGATGGGGGAAAAATTGAATGAACTGTTGCAGAGGGCGACTCAAAAGCAGTTTGTTTCGCTCACATTCAGCACCGGGGCTGAAAGTGTCGAAGCGGCCATTAAATACGCCGACTTCCGACGCAAGAGCATTACCAGTCAAGTCTGGCAGCAATTTAATTCTGTTTATTGTAACAGCAGAGTTGAGTTGCAGCAGCACACTCTTTCACTAGCCCCCGAGGTGGCTCATAAACTTTCAGCCTGTTATGGAGTTTATGCCAAAAAACCAGCGATGGAATTGCTGGCTAGCTGGCGTGATAAAGTTGAGGAACAATTGCACACAGCGACGACCCTAAGCTTAAGCCTAAAAAAATCGTATCACGGCAAAACGACGGGCGCCCTGCAAATCACTTATGGTGAACCATTCAGGCTGCCGTTCGCCGGCTTGGGCCCACGTAACGAGTTTATTGACCCAAGTGACGACGCTGCGCTGACCGATATCCTTGAGTCAAACTCACTGACGGTACTGATGCCAGTTGTGAATGGCAACGTTTTGTCGTGCGTGGAGCAAAAAGTCAATTTGGTTGGCGCATTATTTATTGAACCAATTCAAGGCGAAGGTGGCGTTCAGCCTGTTGCCGCTGAGTTTTTACAGGCCTGCCGAAAAGAAGCTGATGAAAGAGACTTTTTACTGGTTTTTGATGAAATACAATGTGGCATGTGGCGCACCGGCACTTTCCTGCATTCAGAGCAGCAAGGCGTCGCGGCCGACGTCTATCTCTTGTCGAAGAGTTTGGGCGGTGGTTTGAGCAAAATTTCCGTTACAAGTATCGATCGAGCGAAGTACGACGAAGGCTTCGACCAGATACACAGCTCAACTTTTGCTGAAGACGATTTCAGTGCTGGTATGGCTTTAAGCGCCTTAAACGAATTGGACAATAGCACTGATCTTGTCGATAACATAAATTCACAAGGACGCTATTTGCTGGAAGGTTTATTAAGCATCAAGGACCGATACCCAAATGTTATCAGAGACGTACGGGGTGTTGGTTTATTGATTGGCCTGGAATTTCGAAGCCAGATTGGTCGCGATTCGTTTGTGTTCAAAGTTTTATCGGAAGCAAAGCTATTGGGCCACGTTATCGCAGGCTATATGTTGCGAGAGCATCAAATTCGGATTGCGGCGACGATGTCGAATAACTTTGTGATGAGGATTCAACCACCTGCACTCATCACCAAAGAAGAGTGCGATTACTTACTAGGCGCCCTCGATGATGTGGCTAATATCATCGAACGAGCCAATGGATACGCACTGTGTAGATATTTAGTTAACCTTGAGCGGAGTCCAACCAGCTTTCTGCTAGCCCGAGAGTTTGGTGCGCCAGAGGATGTTGAGGATTACCGCGGAAGGAATAATGGCATACCGAACGAAATAGACTCCGGTATCAAGTCAGTGACTTTTGTCGGCACGCCTCCGAGTGCCGTTGTCATGGCCGAGGGTGAAACCAGTTTCAGGAAGTTCTCAAAGCACCAGCTAATACAGTTTTTCGACCAGGTCAGCGAGCTGCTGGGCCCGGTGGAACTGCAAACAAGTACGATCAAATCGGCCACCGGCGAAAAAATCAATTTCCGCCTGGTCGGCATCATGTATGAACCGAACTACGTGGTTAAAAATCTTCGGCGCAATAACGTCAAGCATATGGTGGCCGACGTCGAAACGGAGTTGCAAGACGCCATTCACCGTCAGGATCAATCTTTTGGATTGGGCACATACACCTCCATCTTCACTAACAATGGCAAAACGCTGAACTCCGATCAAATCAGTATCACCACGGGTAACGCCTTAACGGTTGGCATGGGATTCAGAGGCATAGTGAAATCGGCGAGGGAAAAAAATATAGAACTTGGAAGCGCTACACTCGGCGTTCTGGGGGCTGGCGGCAACATCGGGACCGTATACTCGGAATTGCTGGCCGATTACTTGCCGTCATTGATACTGTTTGGTCGCGAGAATCGTTTGGAGCGGCTTTATGACGCTGCCCACAAGATTTATAAAAACGCCGTTGAAGACATTTTACAAGGCAACTTTTTGCCTTCCAGTGTAGCCGCCAGACTGCAAAAGAGTGAGACTTGGAAAGCAGCAAGGGAAAAAATTGAGAGATCTGGCACCAATGGCATTGGCGAATTTATTTACGCCAGCCTCGATGAAGAGTTTGGCGACAATATTCCGGTGAAAGTTACCAGCGACACAAAATTAATGTCGATGGTGAACCTGTTGCTTACCGCAAGCAACGCTCCAGAACCGATCGTCTTTAGCAACATGTTAGGAAAGCACGATATTGTGGTTTGTGATGTTGCCGTACCACAAGATATTGACGACAGCGTAGTTCGAGATTGCCCGAACGTACATCTCATTCGCGGCGGCTTATGCCGCATGCCGGACAACCCGGAGGTCAGCATGTTAGGCAACAAAATCATTGGCAGTGGCGTGGCCTACGCCTGCATGGTCGAAACCATGCTGATGGGGTTTGAGCCTTTTAAAGGCCACGGTAGTTACGGCCCGATATCGAAGCAGCAAGTCCACAAATTTCTGAGTTTAGCTGATCTCCACGGGTTTGAACTTGAGTCCGTGAAGGTCACCAACCCCTTTGATCAGAAAGAAACGTAATCCATTTATTTCGTGCACAACTTAATTAACGCAGGCGGGAATAATGACTGAGCTAGAAAAAACATTGGAAAAGGGGATTGACAATCGCCCTATCTCACCGGCTGACGCTGTCAACGTAAACGCTGACATGCCTTCTGAACAGTCAGGGGCGCTGAACACTGACCATATATCGGCGCGTTTTTTTAAGGTTGAATATGAAGGCGAAGCTGCAGAAGAAATACCCAGGATGTGGGTGGGAGATAATATGTTTCTCACACATTTATTAAATGGGTATTCTTTGTTTATTCCTGATGGCGAGAAAATAAATTGCATCTGCATTAAACCTCACGTCGAAAACATCAAGTCTGAAGAACTTAAAAAGCGTGCGAAAGGGCTTCTCGCTCAAGAGGCCACACACGGCTTCGCCCATACTAAATTCCTCAACATGCTTGATTCACAGGGCTATAATACAAAAATTTTCTTGGCTATCTACCAATTTATTTCTTACAAAATTATGTTGCCGTTGTTTCCTAAATTGGCAAGGCTGGCATTTGTTACGGCGATCGAGCGAATCAATGAGCTACTCGGTGAAATTACATTGAAAAATAAGATGCTCGATAATTCGCCATCTTCTGCGGCTAGATTGTACGAATGGCACTTTGCTGAGGAGATTGAGCACAAGTGTGTAGCGTTTGATGTTTATCACGATATTTCCGGCAATAAATGGTTGTTGGCCTATAGCACGATATTATGTTATTTCACCTACATGGCGCTGTTGTTTTTTTCAACACTTAATTTTATGGTTCAAGATTGGAGTATCCTCAATCCCAAGAATTGGGTTCGGGGTTTCCGTTTTATGTTTACTAAAGAGAAGGCATTCTGGATTATTACGCAGGGCTGTATTGCATTGATTAGACGAGATTTTCACCCGTCTCAAAGGGAAAATCTGTATCTGGCAGAAGCCGTACTAAAATCAAAAGTCATCAGCTAACTAAGCATCGAGCAGCGTCACTGAGATAACTTCATTGCTTTAAAAACGTACATATAGGAAGTGAGAATCATGTTTAAACATTCCTACAAAGATAGTTATTTAGTCCTTATTGCCATGGTGCAAGTGGCTTTACAGCTTTACTTTGCGAGTGTTTTTCACACATTAAGCATGCTGCAAGTCGTTGGTGTCTTCACTCTGCTTTCGTTTTTGGCTGTTTCAAACTATCAATGTGTGGCGCATAATTTCTGCCATAACGTATTTTTCAAATCGAAAGCGCTGAACAACGTATTTTCGGTAATCAATACCTTGGCGAATACGTTCCCTCAGACATTGTTTAAATATCATCATTTTAACCATCACACCTCGACAAATGACAAGGCAACAAAGTACGGCGAGACGAAAGACAGAACGTCGATCTACCGTTACAGTAAAGTGTTGGGGGAACAGGAGGGGTTCTGGGCTTATTCTTTCAAAAGCCCTCTGAGAACAAGCATGACGAAGCTGTGGCAGGTCACTCGCGAAAAAGGCGCGGAAAAGTTGGCGCTCATCGAGACGGTGTCCCTGACGGCCTTTTTAGCCATCATTTTTTTCATCAGCTGGCAGTTTGGTTTGCTTGTATTGCTGGCGCTCTACTTTGGACAGGTATTGAGCTTTGCTGAAAATTACGCTGAGCACGGCGGCACGGTGAATACGTCAAATCTTGATAATTCGGTGTCTTGCTATGCGCGTTGGTATAATTTGATTTGGTTTAATAATGGCTACCATCAAGAGCATCATTATCGTCCGCAGGTGCACTGGACTGAAGTGCCTGGGCTCAAAGAAAAAATGCTGGATGGCTCAAAGCGGAAAATAGTTTATTCCCACTGGACGCGTTTTTTGGAAAAAACTGATTGTTCAGAGACTCCCTAGTGTAGTGTCGGAAATAGATTAATGAGATAGAAGGGCTTCACGTGCACGTCCGACCTTAGCGAGGATGTCATTGGCTGTTTTGGTCCAGACGAACGGCTTGCTATTAGCATTGTGTGATTCGATGAACTCATAGATT
>JBGTLI010000166.1:0-5177 GCA_041744195.1 Wenzhouxiangella sp.
CCTTGAGCCTTGAGCCTTGAGCCTTGAGCCTTGAGCCTTGAGCCTTGAGCCTTGAGCCTTGAGCCTTGAGCCTTGAGCCTTGAGCCTTGAGCCTTGAGCCTTGAGCCTTGAGCCTTGAGCCTTGAGCCTTGAGCCTACGAACCACCGTTGTGCTCCCCCCAGCGCGACCCCATGTTGCAGGTTCACGCTGAATATGGACGGCAGTCATGGAACAATATCGCGGGACGACCATTGTGTCGGTCAGACGGGGCAATCAGGTCGTCATCGCCGGGGACGGTCAGGTCACCCTGGGCAACACGGTCATGAAATCCAATGCGCGCAAGGTGCGCCGGCTTTACAAGGATCAGGTCATTGCCGGGTTTGCCGGCGCCACGGCCGATGCCTTCACCCTGTTCGAGCGCTTTGAGAGCAAGCTCGAGATGCACTCCGGAAATCTGACCCGGGCTGCGGTTGAACTGGCCAAGGACTGGCGCACGGATCGCTTGCTGCGGCGACTTGAAGCACTGCTGGCGGTGGCCAATACGGAGGCCTCATTGATCATTTCCGGCAATGGCGATGTGATCGAGCCGGAAGAAGGTCTGATCGCAATCGGGTCGGGCGGGCCTTTTGCCCAGTCCGCGGCCCGCGCTCTGCTCCGCCATACCGAACTCGATGCCGAAAGTATCTGCCGCGAGGCCCTGACCATCGCCGGCGAAATCTGCATTTACACCAACCAAAACTTCACTGTTGAAAAACTGGAAACAAATTGATGTCCCAGATGACCCCCCGCGAGATTGTCCAGGAACTTGATCGTCACATCATTGGCCAGTCGGCGGCTAAGCGCGCTGTGGCCATCGCACTGAGAAACCGCTGGCGCCGAATGCAGGTGGACGAGAAACTCCAGCCTGAGATCACGCCGAAAAACATTCTCATGATCGGACCGACCGGCGTCGGCAAGACCGAAATTGCACGCAGGCTCGCGGCCCTGGCCAAGGCCCCGTTTGTCAAGGTCGAAGCGACCAAGTTCACCGAAGTCGGTTACGTCGGCAAGGATGTCGAGTCGATCATTCGCGACCTGGTGGAAACGGCTGTCAAGATCGCCCGCGAAGTGGCGATGAGCAAGGTGCGATCGCGGGCAGAAGATGCCGCTATTGAACGTGTGGTCGATATCATGCTGCCGCGCCGCCAGACCACAGGCTTTGCCAACTCGCCCAGCGAGGAGCCGACTGAGACCCAGTCCGACACCCGGCGCAAAATCTTCAACAAGCTGGTGGCCGGCGGCTTCAATGACCGCGAAATCGAGATCGACGTGTCAATGAATGTCGGGGTGGAGATCATGGCTCCACCCGGCATGGAAGAGATGACCAGCCAGTTGCAACAGATGTTTTCGAACATGTCCGGCGGCAAGAAGCAGACCCGCAAGATGAAAGTCAAGGACGCCATCCCGGTGCTGATCGAAGAAGAAGCGGCGCGCCTGATCAACGATGAAGAGGTCAAGCAGACGGCTCTGCGCATGGCCGAACAGAACGGCATCGTGTTTATTGACGAGATCGACAAGGTGGCCCGCCGCTCCGATTCCAGCACATCGGGCGAAGTATCGCGCGAAGGCGTCCAGCGCGACCTGTTGCCGCTCGTCGAAGGTTGTACCGTCAATACCCGCTACGGGCCGATCAATACCGATCACGTGCTGTTCATCGCCTCCGGCGCATTTCATGTTTGCCGGCCATCGGATCTGGTGCCGGAACTGCAGGGCCGGCTGCCGATTCGGGTGGAACTGCGAGCGCTGTCGGTTGACGATTTCAAGCGCATCCTGACCGAACCGGACGCCGCTCTGACCGAGCAATACCGGGCTCTGCTGGCAACCGAGGGGGTCGAATTGGAATTCAGTGACGATGCGATCAACCGGCTGGCCGAAATTGCCTTTTCGGTCAACGAATCCACCGAGAACATCGGCGCCCGGCGTTTGCATACTGTGCTGGAGCGGCTGCTGGAGGAAATTTCCTATACGGCCCCTGATCGATCAGGCGAAAAATTGATTGTGAATGGCGATTATGTCGATGAACACCTCAAAGATCTGGCAGGAAACGAAGACCTGAGCCGTTATATTCTTTGATGTGTACAAATATCCGCCCCGTGGCCTGCTAAACTTCGGCCACTTCTGGCAGTCAGAGTTCGGGAATCCGGCAGAGTCAAACCAATGACCGACGTTTCGAATAACAGTCCGGCAATCAGTCTGCGCGAAATCAGTCTCGAGCTCGGCGGGCGAGTCATTCTTGAAGATTTCAGCCTTGATATCCCAGCCGGCAAGGTCACCGCCGTTATGGGCCCGAGCGGCGCCGGCAAGACCACGGTCATGCGGCTGATCACCGGCCAGCTCAAGCCGGACAAGGGTGAAGTGTGGATCGATGATGTGCGGGTCGACCAACTCAAGAGCCGCGAGTTGAACCAGATGCGTCGACAAATCGGTGTTCTGCTGCAAAACGGCGCCCTGTTTACCGACCTGACCTGTTTCGACAACGTCGCCCTGCCCTTGCGCGAACATACCGATTTACCTGAATCGCTGATTCGCCGGCTGGTTTTGCTCAAGCTGCAGACCGTTGGTCTGCGCGGCGCGGCGGACATGTACCCGCGCGAGCTTTCCGGCGGCATGAACCGGCGCATCGCCACCGCGCGCGCCATGGCGATGGATCCGTCCATCATGCTCTACGACGAACCCTTCGCCGGGCTTGACCCCATCTCTCTCGGCGTTTCATTGCGCCTGATCCGCGACATCAACCATACCCTTTACACCACCAGTGTCGTCATCACTCACGACGTTGACCAGGTGGCCAAGCTGGCTGACTTCTGCTGCATCATCTCTGACCGCCGCGTGGTCGCTACCGGTCATCCTGACGAACTGGGCAAAAGCAGCCATGAGCTGGTTCAGCAGTTTCTTCAGGGCATCCCGGATGGTCCGGTCCCGTTTCACTACCCGGCGCCCGAGCTGGCCGAAGACCTGCTTGAATCGGAGCATCCGCGATGAACCACGACTCGAATCAAGGTGTGCGATTTCTGGCCCCGGTGCGCGATCTGGGTCGGGCCGGGGTTTTCCTGTTCACGGCCATCACCCATATGCGCCTGACCCGGCTGCAACTGGCCGAAACCCTGCGCCAGGTTTATTTTGCCGGCGCCCGCTCACTGGTCATTATCGTCACCGGTGGGTTCTTTGTCGGGCTGGTCTTGAGCCTGCAGACCTACGATACGCTGACCCGTTTTGGTGCCGGCGACGCGGTCAGCACCGTGCTGGCGCTGTCGCTGTTTCGCGAACTCGGGCCGGTGCTGACCACGCTATTGTTCGCCGGCCGCGCGGGCACCTCGATCACCGCGGAAATCGGCCTGATGCGCGCAACCGAGCAGCTCGATGCCCTGGACCTGATGGCGATCGACCCGATGGAGCGCATTGTCCAGCCCCGGTTCATCGCCTGCCTGATCGCTGTCCCGGCGCTGGTGTTGATCTTCAATGTGACCGCCATCGCCGGCGGCCTGGTGTTTGCCGT
Organism: Wenzhouxiangella sp.; assembly: GCA_041744195.1. Lineage (GTDB taxonomy): Bacteria > Pseudomonadota > Gammaproteobacteria > Xanthomonadales > Wenzhouxiangellaceae > Wenzhouxiangella. The sequence continues at coordinate 3,516 of JBGTLI010000166.1, forward strand.
GTTCATGATGGGCAGTGATCCCATATTGTTCTGGGGCAACATGCAGTCGACGGTCGAGCTGTGGCGTGACTTCGGCCACGGCATGGTCAAAGCCTGCGCGTTTGGCTTTTTGGCTGCCTGGCTGGCGGTTTATTTTGGCTGGACTGCGCGACCGACCAGCGAAGGCGTTGCCCTGGCCACCACCCAGACCGTTATTGCCACCTCCATTTCAGTGCTGATCCTGGACTTTGTCCTGTCGGCATTCATGCTTTAAGCAGGAACCATCGATCATGAAATCATCCCATCAGATTGAATTTACCGCCGGCCTGTTCCTGCTGGTCGCCATTGCCGCGCTGATCTTTCTGGCCGTCCAGGCCACGGATCGCGGGGTGGTGACCGGCGGCAGCTACCAGGTCACGGCTTACTTCAGCAATATCGGCGGTCTCAAGCCACGCGCCCGGGTCAGCATGGGCGGGGTCACCGTTGGCCTGGTTGAATCGATTTCGCTGGACCCGGATACATTCGAGGCCCGGGTTGTCATGAGTATTTCGGAGCGTTTCAGCGATCTGCCGGAAGATACTTCAGCATCCATTCTTACCGCCGGCATTCTGGGAGACCAGTTTGTGGGTCTGGAGCCGGGCGGATCGCCCGAGCCGTTGCGCGAAGGGGATCGCATTATGCTGACCAACTCCGCGATGCAACTGGAGCAGTTGATCAGTCGTTACATGTTCAATACTGAAGGAGAAGATTGATATGACCCGCTGGATGATTGCTCTTGTTCTGAGTTTTGCTCTTGTCGCGCCACTGCTCGGCGCAGATGGCGATGACCCGGTTGAACTGATTCGCCAAACCACCGGCGAACTTTTCGAACTGGTGGAGGAAAACCGATCAGCCTACGAACGCAATCCGCAGTTGTTGCGGGACAAGCTGGTTGAAATCCTGGAGCCACGCAGCGACATGCTGCATTCGGCCCGGCTGGTGCTGGGACGCCACGGCCGCCAGCTTGAGCGTGAGCAGGTTGAGGAATTCGCCGACGCCCTGTCCAATCTGCTGATGCGTCGCTACGCGACCGGACTGCTGGAATTTCGCAGCCGCGAGCAGGTCGAGATACTGCCATTAGCCGGCGACAACACCGAACGCATGACGCGCGTGCGCACCCGCATCCGCCTCGATTCCGGCCAGCGGGCGCCAGTCGACTACGTGCTGCGCAAGCGCGATGGCCAATGGCTGGTGTTTGACGTCATCATCGAAGGCATTTCCTACGTGTCCACCTTGCGCAACCAGATTGGCGAGGAAATCCGCCGTGACAGCTTCGATGGCATGCTCCGACGACTGCAGGCCGGCGAGATCGAAGTCGAACTCGACAACACCGACGGTGCCTGAGACTATGCGGGCGCTTTCCGGGAAGCTGACGATGCAGGAAGTGCCGGCGGTCTATCGGAAAAGCCTCGCTGATCGCAAGTCCGGTCAACTCCCCGATCAGATTGATCTGGCAGGGCTGGAGCGCACAGACTCCAGCGCCCTGGCCCTGCTGCTGGAGTGGCAGTCCTGGGCGCGCGAAAAGGGACGGCGGATCGAGTTTCTCAACCCGCCCGAAAGCCTGCAAATTCTGGCAGGTTTGAGCCAGACCGGCGATCTGCTCGGCTGGACTTCCGGCGAAGAACAACAACAAGCAAAAGAAAA
>JBGTLI010000167.1:0-17476 GCA_041744195.1 Wenzhouxiangella sp.
TGCCCTGATCGGCATGCCGATTTTTGCCGTCATCGCAATCGGGGCCATGGCCGGCTTCCATTCGGCCGAACTGGACACCGTACTCGTCGCCATGGAGTTCCAGCGCATCGGCGAAATGCCGGTGCTGGTGGCGCTTCCGCTGTTCACCTTCGCCGGCGTGCTGGTTGCCCACAGCCAGACACCCTCGCGTCTGGTCGACTTTACCCGCTCGGTCTTCAGCTGGCTACCGGGTGGGCTGGCGATTCTCGGTTTGTTCATGTTCGCCCTGATGACTGCGTTTACCGGTGCTTCCGGGATCACGGTTGTGGCACTGGGCAGTCTGATGTTGCCTGCACTGATCCAGGCCGGATACAAACGACGGTTTGCACTCGGCATGGTGACAACCGGCTCCAGTCTCGGCGTCCTGTTTGCCCCGTCGCTTCCCTTGATCCTTTATGCGGTTGTGGCCCAGCAGGTCGCGCCGGGGCAGGGTATCGGCGTCGATGATCTGTTCCTGGCCGGGGTCCTTCCGGGCTTGCTGATGCTGGCCCTGATCGCCGGCTATGCCATGTGGACGCAGCGTGGCCTTGAGCCTGAAACCATCGAGCGTCCGCCGCTGCTCAGCAGCTTGAAGAATATTGCCTGGGAACTGCCCTTGCCGTTTGTCGTGCTCGGCGGCATCTACAGCGGTTGGCTGCTGGTGGTTGAAGCCGCTGTTGTCACCGCCGCTTGGGTGCTGATCACCCTGGTGTTGATTCGGCGCGATATTGATTTGAAAAAGTTGCCGGGCATCATCACCGAGGCCATGATGCTGGTCGGCGCCATATTGATCATTCTTGGCATGTCCCTGGCGTCCACCAATGTGATGATTGATGCCGGCGTGCCACAGCGTCTGTTCGAGTGGGTCGCGCCCCATATCGACAGTCGCATCGTCTTCCTGCTGCTGGTCAACGTGGTGCTGCTGATCGCCGGCATGCTGCTGGATATCTTTGCCGCGCTGGTGATCCTGGCGCCGCTCATCATCCCGATCGCACTGGCTTTCGGTGTTGACCCCGTCCACCTCGGCATCATCTTCCTGGCCAACCTGCAGATCGGCTACTGCACCCCGCCGGTCGGCATCAACCTGTTCCTCGCCAGCCACCGCTTCGGCGACGATATCCTCAAAGTCTACCGGGCAACTTTGCCGTTCCTCGGCCTGCTGCTGGCAGCCCTGCTGATCGTCACCTGGTGGCCCGCACTCAGCCTCTGGCTACCCGGCCGGCTGGATGGCCCCTGAAGACTCACCGCCACTCGCCGCCACTTTCGATCCCGACACCTGCAGCGATCCAATCCTGTTCCCGTCACCGCGCGACATCACCCACCGCTTTCGATCCCGCCCTCGGCACCAAAATCGTCTTTAACCCTTTCCCGTCTCCCCTCTCACCGTTTCCCGGCCACGCCAGTGGCCTTTTCACCGCTCGATAATGGCCGAAACACCCATGCCGCCTGCGGTGCAAATCGATATCAGACCACGGCCCGAACCGGCGTCCTCGAGAATGCTGGCCAGGGTGGCAACGATGCGGGCGCCAGTGGCCGCGAAGGGGTGGCCGATGGCGACAGACCCGCCGTGGACGTTCATCCTGGAGCGGTCGATGCTGCCCAGCGCCCCGCTCAGTCCCAGTCGTTCGACACAGTAGCGTTCAGACTCCCAGGCCTTCAAGGTACACAGCACCTGGGCGGCGAAGGCCTCGTGGATTTCATAGAAGTCGAAATCCTGCAGCTTCAGATTCGCCCTGGTCAGCATTTCGGCCACGGCGACTGCGGGCGCCATCAGCAGGCCCTCGTCTCCGCCGACATAATCGACCGAAGCAGTGCGGCCGAAGGTCAGCCAGGCGGTGACCGGCAGATCGTTCTTTGCTGCCCACTCCTCGGATGCGAGAAGCACTGCGGCAGCACCATCGGACAGGGTGGTCGAATTGCCGGCGGTCAGGGTGCCATTGTTGCGGTCGAACGCCGGCTTCAGGCTGGACAGCTTCTCCAGGCTGGTGTCCGGTCGCACGATATTGTCGCGAATCACGCCCTGGTGGGGGGTGACCAGATCATCGAAAAACCCGGCTTCCCAGGCAGCGGCTGCTTTCTGGTGGCTATCAAGAGTCAGCTCGTCCTGGTCGGCACGAGAGATACCCCATTCCTTTGCCATTCGCTCGCAGTGCTGTCCCATGGACAGCCCGGTCCGCGGCTCACTGTTGCGTGGAGGCTGGGGGGTCAGCTCGCCGAAGGAAAAGCCTTTGAAGACCCCCAGCTTCTGTCCGAGGGAGCGGGCCCTGGACAGTTTGACCATGCGCTGGGCGAAGCGTCTTTTGAAGACGATGGGCGGATCGCTGACGGTGTCGGCGCCACCAACGATGGCGCACTCGATCTGACCCGATGCAATCTGGCCGCCGGCCATCAAGGCCGCTTGCAGGCTGGTGCCGCAGGCCTGTTGCAGGGTGATACCCGTGGTCAGCGGCGACAGGGTAGTGGACAGCACGGCCTCGCGGGCCAGGTTCCAGTCCTTCGGGTGTGTGGTCACCGCACCGGCGATCACCTGATCGATCTGTTTGCCCTTGAGGCCATAGCGATTGACCACCGCCTGGATCGCGCCGGTGAGCATATCGAGATTGGTCTGATCGGCATAGAGCGTATTGGCCCTGCAAAACGGAATGCGGCTTCCACCGATGATGGCGATCTTGCGCAGGTTGTGGTCGGACATCAGGAATGCTCCTCTTGGACAGTTTCACTGACGCTGGCAGTATTGGATTCAAGGTAATGGATTGGCCCGCCCCGGAAGGGCGCAAAGCCGGTGCCGAAAATCATGCCGGCGTCGAGCAGGTCGGCGCTGTCCACGACATTGTCGGCGAGGCAGGATTGGCATTCATCGAAATACGGCTTCATCAGTTTATCGGCCAATTCGCCCAGATTATGGCCTTCGTGGGCCTTGGGGTCGCGCTGGGGCTTGCCTTTCTTCCAGCGGTAAAAACCCTGACCGGATTTTTTACCGAGCTTTTTGGCCTTGACCATTTCTTCAAGCACCTTGCGATCCTCACCGGCCTCATCACCCATCAGCGTATCAATGACACCCAGGCCGACATCCAGGCCGACTGTATCGGCCAGCTCGACCGGGCCCATTGGCATGCCGAACTTCACGGCGGCCTTGTCCAGCGCTTCCTTGGGCACGCCTTCGCGGTGAAGCTTCATGGCGTTGCGCATATACGGCGCCAGCACTCTGTTCACCAGGAAGCCGGGCGTGGAGGTTACCGGCAGGGCGTATTTGCCGATCTGGGTGGCGAAGCTGCAGCCATCGTTGACCCGGCCGGCGTCGGTTGCCTCGTCATGGACAACCTCAACCAGCGGCATTTGCGCCACCGGGTTGAAAAAGTGCAGGCCAATCAGCCGCGTGGGGTCCTTGAAAACATCTGACAGCTCCGCCAAAGGGATAGCCGAAGTATTGGTGGCCACCAGCGTATGGGGCTGCAAATCCGGCACCAGCGCCTTGAACAGATCGCGCTTGGCTTCGCGATCTTCATAGATCGCCTCGATGATCACATCGGCCCGCTTGACGCCCTTGCCCTCCACATCGGCCTTGATGCGCAGGTTCGCGGCCGCCACCGCCTGGGTGGTTTTCAGGCGACGCTTGAAGAAACTGTTGGCTCGTTTCAGAGCCGGCTCGATAAACTTCATCTCCCGGTCCTGGAGCGTGACCTCCAGACCACGGGAGGCGCACCAGGCGGCGATATCGCCCCCCATCACGCCGGCGCCGATCACATGCACCCGGCGCGCCTTGAAATCGCTGCGCTTGCCCTGGGCCTTGAGTTGTTCCATCAGGCGAAAGACCCGGCGCAAATTGCCCGATGTGTCGCCGGCCAGCAGGCGCGGCACTTTTTCCGCCTCCAGGCGAATCATCGCCGACTGCGAGTTCCCGCTTGCCTCGAACGCGTCGATCAATTCATAGGGCGCGGGGTAGTGCTCGGGACGCGCTTTGCGTCCGGCCTGCTTGCGCATCTGGCCGGCCAGAAATTTGCGTACCGGGCCGAGGGTGGTCATCCGTGCAGTCAATGCCGGTCGGGGTGCTCGCTTTTTCTTCAACACGGCGGATCGCGCACTCCAGCGCAGAGAGCCGTGCTGATCGACAGTCTGGTTGATCAGGCCCATGTTTCGGGCGGCCCTGGCACGCAGCATTTTTCCGGTCAGCATGATCTGCATGGCCTGAAGCCCGCCCATGGCCTTGATCGCTCGTCCCGAACCGCCGAAGCCGGGATAAATGCCGAGATTAACTTCGGGGAAACCAATGCGAGTGTGATCGGCGTCCAGGGCGATGCGCCAGTCAAAGCACAAGGCCAGTTCCAGGCCGCCGCCCAGGCAATAGCCCTCAAAAGCCACTGCCGTGGGGAAGGGCAGATCCTCGATGCGCTGAAACAGCCCGTGAACCTGTCTGATGTTGTCTTCGAGCTCCGAGACCTTGTCGGTCGCATCAAACTCGCGAACATCGGCACCGACGATGAAGTTGCCCGTCTTGCCGGACATCAACACCAGACCGGTCGGATGCTCATTTTCGAGTTTCTCGATGATCTGACCCAGCTCGGCCAGGAGCGCGCTGCTCAGACTGTTGGTTTTCTCATCGGCCCGATCAATATAAAGCCAGGCGACACCATCGATATCGTTCTCCAGGCGCCAGTGTTTCCAGCCATTTGTCTCGGAAGCTGCGGGTGGCATGAGCATTTACTCCATTCAGGTGCGTTTGGTTTTGAGTCTATCACTTCGAGCTTGTGACTAAGGACTGATTACATCAACCCCAAATTGTTTCAAAAGTGAGACGGTGGCGATCAGTGGAAGGCCAATCAGCGCGGTCGGGTCATCGCTGGAGATGCTGTCGGTCAATGCGATGCCCAGGCTTTCGCTTTTCATCGAACCGGCGCAATCCAGAGGTTGGTCGCGAGCGATGTAGGATTCGATCTGACTGTTCGCCAGGGCTTTCATTCGGACGTGCGTCGGCACCACCTGATGCAATATTTTCTCTCCGCAGACGATCGCCAGCGCGCTGTGAAAGACCACATCGCGGCCGCTGCAAAAACGCAATTGCTCGATGGCCCGCTCCACGCAGCCGGGCTTGCCCAATAACCGGCCCGCGCATTCGGCGACCTGGTCAGAGCCAATGACCAGGGATTCCGGATGCGCAGGTGCAACGGCCAAGGCCTTGGCCACGGCCAGCCTTTCGGCCAGCGCCGAGCCGGCTTCGCCGGGCAGGGGGGTTTCATCCACGCCAGCGGTAACCACCTCGAATGGCAGGCCCAGGCGCTGGAGCATCTGGCACCTGTAGAGTGAGCCGGAGGCGAGTATCAGGTGTCGCATTGTCGTCCTTTCGGTTCTGTGAACCATAAATGCTTTAAGTTGATTTCGATTGTAGTGCGAAACGATGCAATGATATAATGGCCGGCTTATGTCGCGAGATTTTCCCGATTGGGTCCATCCGGACAAGGCAGCCGCGGCGCGTCGAGAGTTTACCGGCACGGTGCCGGTTGACAGGCTCGCACGCCTGAAAGGCCTTGTGGTCGCGGACGAAACGACCGAGATCAGCTTTCGGCTGGCGTTTGCCTATGATGAGCTGGACCAGGTCCGGGTTGATGTCCAGGTGTCAGGGCGGGTGCCGATGCAGTGCCAGCGCACGCTCAGGATATTCGCCCAGGAGATCGCAAGTGCTTCGGTTGTCGGTATCGTCTCATCTGAAGATGAGGCCGCCGAATTGCCTGAGGATTACGATCCACAGATTTTCCCGGACAAGCGGGTTCCTTTGCTGGATTTAATTGAAGAAGAGGTGCTGCTCAGTTTACCGCTGGTTCCGGTCTGTCCGGAATCCAGCCGAATCGGGGCGGAACCGGTGGCAGACACCCATCGCCCATTCGAAGCGCTCGCAGCGCTGAGGAAGGAGCGAGGCAAAAATCAGTGAATACGGAGAAATAGCATGGCTGTTCAAAAGAGTCGAAAAACGCCGTCGCGCCGTGGCATGCGCCGCTCGCACGACAAGCTGACCGGTCCGACCCTGTCGGAAGAGTCGGCAACCGGAGAAACCCATCGCCGTCACCATGTCTCAGCCGAAGGGTTTTACCGTGGTCGCCAGGTGATCGAAGTCGCGCCTGAATTTGACGAGGAAGCCGAAGAAGCGCAGGGCTGATCCAGGGCCAGCCCCGCTTTCATGGCAAAGCTTGACGAGGTTCGTGTCGCCGTCGACGCCATGGGTGGAGATGGCGGCATTGCTACTGTTATCTCGGGAATCGGGCTGGCGATGCAGGCAGACCCCTCGTTGCACATCATCCTGGCTGCGCCCCGGTCCGAACTTGAGGCGCTCGGCACCGTCGACAAGACGCTGCGCGCCCGGATCGAGACCGTCGAGGCCGAAACCGTCCTAGCACCTGGCATCAATGCTGCGCGAGCCATTCGGCGCGGGCAGGGCAGCAGCATGTGGGTAGCTCTGGAGCTGGTGCGGAGCGGCGCGGCTGGGGCGATGGTCAGTGGTGGCAGCACGGGCGCTTTGATGGCGCTGTCGCGGCAGCTGCTGGGCACCTTGCCTGGCGTGGAGCGCCCCGCCTTGATGGGCGCGATCCCGACCATTGATAAGCCGGTATGGATGCTGGATCTCGGCGCCAATGTCAACGTGGACGCGCGACGACTGCTTGAGTTTGCCCAGATTGGACATGTCGCATGCAAGGTGCTTCAGGGCGCGGCGCCGCGAATCGGGTTGCTCAACGTAGGCACCGAGCCTGGCAAGGGCCCGGACGTCGTCCGGGAGGCGGCGCGACTGATTGCCGAGGAGCCCGGCCTGGACTTTGCCGGCTTTGTCGAGGCAGACCAGGTATTCAATGCGACTGTTGACCTGGTGGTTTGCGACGGATTTGCCGGCAATGTGCTGCTGAAGGGCGCGGAGGGCGCCGTACGCCTGCTGTTCTCCTCACTTCGCGACGCCCTCAAGGGCAGCCTGGGTGGTTGGATAGTCAAAAAGAGGATGCGACACCTGCATGACATGCTTGATCCGGCCCGGCATAATGGCGCCCCCATGCTGGGCGTTCGTGGTACCGTCATCAAGAGCCACGGCAACACCTGCAACAAGGGCTTTGCCCGCGCCATCAACCTTGGCGCATTGCAGGCGCGCCATAATCTGGTCGCGCAACTTGAAAGCCAGTTGTGGGCCAGTTACTGAAACGAACTTGAAGGGAGTCTGACCGGATGTATGCCAGAATCGCCGGTACCGGCAGCTATCTGCCGGACAAAGTTGTTACCAACCATGATCTGGAGAAACTGGTCGACACCACAGACCAGTGGATACGCGACCGCACCGGTATTGCCGAACGACGGGTTGCGGCTGAAGGTCAGACCACCTGTGACCTGGCTGAACAGGCCGCTTTGCGAGCGCTGGAGGCCGCAGGCCTCAAACCGCAGGACATTGACCTTCTGATCGTCGGTACCACCACACCCGACATCGTTTTCCCTTCAACCGCGTGCCTCCTGCAGCACCGACTCGGCATGGCTGAATGCGGAGCATTCGACGTCAATGCCGCTTGTTCCGGGTTTATCTACGGACTATCGATTGCTGACCAGTACATCCAGGCCGGAACGGCCAGGAAGATACTGGTGGTTGGCGCCGAGACGCTCTCCCGGATGATTGACTGGACTGACCGTGGCACCTGCGTTCTTTTCGGCGATGGTGCGGGCGCGGCAGTACTGGTGGCTGACCCGGAGCCGGGCATCATGTCGACCCACATTCACGCCAACGGCGCCTACGGTGATCTTCTCAAGACCGAGGTCGGCGTTTCGCGCGGATTCAGGGCCGAGCCGGGTGGCGGCGTCAAGGTCAGCATGAACGGCAGCGAAGTTTTCAAGGTCGCTGTCAATACCCTGGGCCGAATCGTCGATGAAACACTGGTCGCCAACAATCTTCAGAAAACCGATCTTGACTGGCTGATTCCGCACCAGGCCAACTTGCGCATCATCAAGGCGACGGCCAAGAAGCTGCAAATGTCAATGGACCAGGTTGTGGTCACCGTGGACAAGCATGGCAATACTTCCTCAGCGTCAGTGCCGATGGCGCTTGATGTCGCGGTTCGTTCCGGCAGGATCAAGCGCGGCGACAAGCTTTTGCTCGAAGCCTTCGGCGGTGGCTTTACCTGGGGCGCGGCCCTGATTGCCTACTAGATCGCCTACTAGTCGTTTCGCTGTATCGCCTGACTTGCTACCCAAACCCTTTAGAGAGAGATAATGACCCAATTCGCCATGCTGTTCCCCGGTCAGGGCTCGCAGTCTGTCGGCATGCTGACCGAGCTTGCAGCGGTTCACCCGGAAATCAGGGCCACCTTTTCCGAAGCGGGTGAGGTGTTGGGCATCAATCTTTGGCGGCTGGCCAACGAAGGCCCGTTGGAGGAGTTGAACCGAACTGAACTGACACAGCCCGCTCTGCTGGCTGCCGGTATTGCGGTATGGCGCGCCTGGTCCGCTGTTGGCGGCCCCGCTCCCGCGATCATGGCCGGTCATAGTCTGGGCGAGTACACTGCCCTGGTTGCTGCCGGCGCAATCAGCTTTGCCGATGCCGTGAAGGTGATCGCTGTCCGTGGCCAACTGATGCAGTCGGCGGTGCCTGAGGGAGAAGGATCAATGGCGGCCATCCTGGGCCTGAATGACGAACTGGTCGAAGCCATCTGCCGCGAGGCGGCCGAGGGCCAGGTTGTTGCTCCGGCCAACTACAACTCACCGGGCCAGTTGGTCATCGCCGGGCACGCAACCGCGGTGGAGCGCGCCATGCGCAAATGCCTTGACGCCGGAGCGAAGCGAGCCATGGTCCTGCCAGTCAGCGTGCCATCGCACAGCGAATTGATGGGAAGCGCAGCCGCCGGGCTCAAGGATGTTTTGGCCGGCATCGAAATCCGCGGTCCCCGGGTCCCTGTTCTTCACAATATTGATATCGAGCCGCGCAACGAACCGGATCGAATTCGGGCCGCGCTGGTTGCCCAGTTGTCCGCACCCGTGCGCTGGACCGCGACCATTGAGGCAATTGTTGGCCGAGACATCCTGCATATGGCAGAATGCGGTCCCGGACGAGTACTGTGCGGCCTTGGGCGGCGAATTGAAAAGAAGGTGAGCTGGGTGGCGCTGGATCAGCCTGGCCAGATCGAATCAACCAGCGCTGAATGGGAGGCGTAGAGATGTTGAGTCCTGAGAACTGCAATCGGATCGATGACCAGGTTGTTCTGGTCACAGGCGCCAGTCGCGGTATTGGCCAGGCCTCATCAATGTGGCTTAAAGCCATGGGCGGACAGGTGTTTGGAACCGCAACCAGCCAGGCCGGCGCTGATCGAATCAGCGAAACCCTGGGGGAAGGTCGCGGACTGGTGCTTGATGTCACTGATGGTGAAGCGATCGCCGAAGTAACCGACCGGATCAACAAGTCAGCCGGGCCGGTTACCGTGCTGGTCAACAATGCCGCCATTACCCGTGATCAGTTACTGATGCGGCTGAAAGACGATGACTGGGACGCGGTGATGGATACCAATCTCAAAGGCGCCATGCGAATGACCCGTGCCTGTTTACGCGGCATGCTCAAGGCACGCTACGGACGGATTATCAATATCTCTTCGGTGGTCGGCTACAGCGGCAACCCGGGCCAGGCCAACTACTGCGCGGCCAAGGCCGGGCTTGCCGGGTTTTCACGTGCGATTGCCCACGAACTGGGCTCGCGCGGGATCACAGCAAATGTCATTGCCCCAGGATTTATCGATACTGACATGACCCGAGCGCTTGATGAGGCACAACGAGACCGCCTACAGGGTACAATTCCCCTGGGCAGGCTTGGTGAGGTTAACGACATTGCTGCCTGTGTCGGCTTTCTCGCGAGCCAGGGCAGCGGCTACATCACCGGCCAGACGATCCATGTCAATGGCGGCATGCACATGACCTGATGCATCAGGTAATAATTGCAACATACTGAAAATAAAAGTTTTTAACTGTTTTGATCTACTGGCCAACCAATCGGTCGGTGGTTCATGCAACTGGCGAAGCGAGCATTAGTTCACTACAATGTTTCGGCTTCGGGTAAACCCTTGTAGAGGAAAACCAACAATGAGCAGCATTGAAGATCGCGTCAAGAAAATCGTCATTGAACAACTGGGAGTCAAGGAAGAGGAAGTGACTCCGGGTGCATCTTTTGTCGATGACCTGGGAGCCGACTCCCTGGATACAGTGGAACTGGTGATGGCCCTTGAAGAGGAGTTCGAATGCGAAATTCCTGATGAAGAAGCTGAAAAGATCACCAGCGTCCAGCAGGCGATCGACTATATCAAGGGCAACGCTGACAAATAGGCTGTTACCTGTTGATGAAATTGTCAAAATCCGAATCCTGGTTGAAGTCTGGAGCAGACCATGCTTGGTGACCGTCGAGTTGTCGTAACCGGCATGGGATGTATTTCCCCGGTAGGCAATGATGTGCCAAGCGCATGGGACGCAATCCAGTCAGGCCGCAGCGGCATCGGACCGCTGACGGCTTTTGATCCGGACAAATTCAGCGCCAAGATTGCCGGGGAAATCCGCGATTTCGATCTGGATATTTACCTCTCACCGAAAGAGGCCCGGAAGTCGGATCCCTTTATCCATTACGGCATGGCAGCAGCCATTCAGGCGATTGCCGATGCCGGGTTGGAGGCGCATCCAGACCATGCCGAACGATACGGTGTGGCCATCGGCGCGGGGATCGGCGGGATTCTGACAATCGAACAAACCTACCAGACGTATCTTGACAATGGCCCACGGCGGATCTCGCCATTTTTTGTTCCCGGTACCATCATTAACATGATCGCCGGGAATATCTCGATTCGCTACGGATATCAAGGCCCCAACTTTTCCATTGTCACCGCCTGCACCACGGGAACCCACAACATCGGGGACGCGGCGCGCATGATTGCCTATGGCGACGCGGACGTGATGGTGGCTGGCGGGTCAGAGTACGGCACCACCCCGACCGCCTACGGTGGTTTCACCGCAGCGCGGACATTATCCACTCGAAATCACGAACCCGAAAAGGCCAGCAGACCCTGGGATGTGGATCGGGACGGTTTCGTATTGAGCAACGGCGCCGGGGTGATCGTGCTTGAAGAACTGGAACATGCGCGCAAGCGCGGGGCCAGAATTTACGCCGAAGTGTCGGGTTATGGCATGAGCGGCGATGCCCACCACATGACATCTCCTCCCGAGGACGGCCGCGGCGCCGCCCGATGCATGGCCAACGCGCTGCGCGATGGCGGGGTGACTCCCGAACAGGTCGGTTATATCAACGCTCACGGTACGTCCACCGTGCTGGGAGACCGGGCCGAGTGCGAGGCGGTACGGTCGTCGTTTGGAGATCACGCCGGCAGGCTGATGATCAGCTCGACCAAGTCCATGACCGGTCATATGCTGGGTGCGGCTGGTGGCGTCGAGGCCATCTTCACCATCCTGGCCCTTCATGACGGCGTGATTCCTCCGACGATCAACCTGGAGGAGCCTGACCCAGCGACCAAGGGTCTGGACATGGTGCCGCACGAAGCGCGCCAGGTCAGGCTGGAATACGCTCTGACCAATTCGTTCGGTTTTGGCGGAACCAATGGTTCGCTGCTGCTGCGGCGATTCTCCTGAATTTATCCAGCCGGCGTGCCAAGTCAGCCTTTAAGGGCGATTGCGCACCGGATTCAGCCTGAACTCGCGCCATCCCTGCTGGAACTCCACTGCGCGCTCCCCGATCGCTGGCCGTATCTGCTGGCCAGTTCGGCGGGCGTGGGCGAGCGAGCGCGCTGGTCACTGCTGCTTCGGGCCAGCGGCCAGACCCTCACGCTCGGCGCTGATGGAAGCCTGGTCGGACCGGGCACATCCGCGGCATTTCTCGGTCGACTCAAGGAGTGGGTCGGACCGGCCAGGCAGGATGATACCGGGATACCGCTGCCGTTCACCGGCGGCTGGTTCATTTACCTGGGCTACGAACTGGCGGGCGAAATCGAACCCCGATTGAATCTGCCCGCCGCAACCGATGGGCTTCCGACAGCTCTGGCGGCCCATTGCCCGGCCGCCGTGCTGTACGACCATCGCTCTGGCGAAACCTGGGTGACCGGCGAAAGCCCGGAAGCGATGAATCAGGCCCTGGACGAGATAGCGAATCCGGCTCCCGCCACCAAACCGCCAACTGCCCGTGAGGGACTCGATCTGAAGTTGCATGCTGATCCCGGGGAGCAGTTCATGACGGGTATCGGGCGAATCAAGGACTGGATTCTTGATGGTGACGTTTTTCAGGTCAACCTGTCGCGCGGCTGGCGGGGATCCAGTGCTGAATTCCTCGACCCTGCCGCGCTCTACCAATCCCTGAGCGTCAGTAATCCGGCGCCGTTTGCGGGTCTGGCCCGATTGCCTGGTGGCACTGTGCTGAGTTCTTCTCCTGAGCGTCTGGTTGAAGTTCGGGGCGACAAGGTCCAGACCCGGCCGATCGCGGGCACCCGGCCCCGAGGCGCCTCCGCGGACCAGGATCAATCCCTGTCGGCCGAATTAATCGCCCATCCCAAAGAACGGGCCGAGCATATTATGCTGATCGATCTTGAGCGCAATGACCTGGGCCGGGTTTGCCAGAAAGGCTCGGTCGAAGTCAATGAGTTGATGGTTGTAGAAAGCTACAAACATGTTCATCATATTGTTTCCAACGTCCGCGGTCGACTGCGCCCCGGCATCCATGCGACCGATGTCATCGCCGCGGTCTTTCCTGGCGGCACAATCACAGGCTGCCCCAAGGTGCGCTGCATGGAGATCATTGCCTTTCTGGAAGGGCAGGGCCGCGGCTTCTATACCGGCGCCATGGGATACCTGGGGCATGATGGCGGCATGGACACCAACATCCTGATTCGCTGCATGGTGGTTCGTGACCATGAACTGAGCTTCCGCACCGGGGCCGGCATCGTCGCCGATTCCGATCCACTATCAGAGCTGGCTGAGACTGAATCCAAGGCCAGGGGCCTGCTGCGAGCGTTGAGCGATGATTGACTGCCTGGTCGATGGCAGCCCGAGCCAGTCGATTCCGACCGACGATCGGGGCCTGCTTTACGGTGATCATGTTTTCGAGACGATCGCTTTTCATCATGGCTGTGCGCCGCTTTGGGCATGGCACTGGCGGCGCTTGACAAAAAGTTGCACAGTCCTTGGGTTACCCGAACCGGACGAGTCCACAGCGCATTCGGAGTGCGTCAGCCTTTGTCCGCCGCAGGGTTCGGCAATCGTTCGCCTGACCGTCACGCGCGGCAGCGGCGGGCGGGCCTATTTTCCAGCCGAAACACCATCGGGCCGTCGCATTATGCAGGCTCGTGCCTGGCCGGGTGACCTTGAGCGTCAGCGCAACCAGGGCCTGGCCCTGACCGTCAGCCCGGTGCGTTTGGCGACCGGTTCGGTCGTGGCCGGGCTCAAGCACGGCAATCGACTGGAGCAGGTTCTGGCGGCTCGCGCGTGCGCAGCTGCAGGTGCGGACGAAGCGTTGCTGCTTGATCATCTGGGCAGGCTGGTCGAGGCCATTGCATCCAATGTCGTGGTGGAGTTGAACGGAGCCGTGTTGACGCCGCCGACGGGCCGGGGCGTCGACGGCGTCGGCCTCTCCTGGCTCCGGGCCCAGGCAGCGGTCGGTATCGAGGAAGCCGAGTTGAACCTGGACGATATCCGGGCCGCTTCCGGAATCATGGTGATAAACTCAGTCGCTGGAATTCGTCCCGCGAAGTCGCTGGACGGCAGAGAACTCAACCCGAGCGCCCGCTGCCGGATCTGGCAGCAATTATGGAATGAAGAACTGAGCTGATCATGCGCAAGCTTCTGTCTATCGTGCTTGTTTTCGGTCTGGCTGCGAGCCTGGCCGCCCTGTGGCTTTACCGTGACTGGGAGCGTTTCATCGTCCAGCCAGTCAATCCGCATGGTGATTTGAATCTCTGGGTGGCGCCGGGAACCACATTTTCCGGACTGGTTCGCCAGTTCGAAACACTGGGCCTGGCCAGGCAATCATGGCATTGGCGGTTGTATGGCCGCTTGCATCAACCTGGCCTGAAAGCCGGCGAGTACCAGATTCCGCCCGGAATGACGCCAGGGCAACTTGTTGATTTGCTCCAAACCGGCCGCGTGCGCGAGCACCGACTCACCATTGTCGAGGGCTGGACCATCGCCCGACTGCGCCAGGTGCTGGCGCACGACCCGCGCGTGCGCCAGCGCACCGCAGGCCTTGGTGACGACGAATTGATGGCGCTGCTCGGCTGTGAGGGTTGCCCGGCCGAAGGTCGCTTCCTGCCCGAAACCTATTTCTTTACCCGCTCAAGTGATGATCTGTTGCTGCTCCGCCGCGCCTTCGATGCGATGAACCGCACGCTGGAAGACACCTGGTCGCGTCGCGCACCCGATTTACCGTTGCGGAATCCGGAGGAAATGCTGGTTCTGGCCTCGATCATCGAGCGTGAAACCGGCTATGCCGGGGAGCGGGCCGAAGTGGCCGGTGTGTTTACCCGCCGTCTGCAGATTGGCATGCGACTTCAAACCGACCCCACCGTAATCTATGGTCTGGACGATGACTTCGACGGCCGTTTGCGCCATGTGCATTTGCGTACCGACCATCCCTGGAACACCTACACACGACACGGTTTGCCACCAACGCCAATTGCGTTGCCCGGCCGGCGCGCGATCGAGGCGGCGGCAAATCCTGCCCCCGGCACAGCGCTCTATTTCGTCGCCCGGGGCGACGGCAGCCATCAGTTTTCCGACACCCTCGATGAGCACAACGCCGCCGTCAACCGCTATATCCGGGGCCGAAGGTGACGCGGGGCAGGCTGATCACTCTGGAGGGGGGGGAGGGTGCCGGTAAGTCCACCGCCATTGCCTCTATTCAGGAATGGCTGGAAGCGCGCGGCCGCAGTGTCGTGCTCACCCGAGAACCCGGCGGCACATCGGCCGCCGAGAGCATACGTGGCCTGCTGCTTGATCCGGCGACCGGTGAACTGACGCCCATGACTGAATTGCTGCTGATGTTCGCGGCCCGGTCCGAGAATCTGGCGGCGGTCATCCGGCCGGCTCTCGCCCAAGGGCTTGACGTGGTTTGTGACCGTTTTTCCGACGCCAGCATGGCCTATCAGGGCGCTGGCCGAAACCTCGGCAGCGAACCAGTTGAAACCCTGAAACACCTGGTCCATCCCGACATCACACCTGACCTTACCCTGCTGCTTGACGTTCCGGTTGAAGTCGGCATGGGCCGCATCAGCGGCCGCAGCCAGGGCCCGGATCGATTTGAGCAGACCCGTGCCGGGTTTCTCGAACGGGTCCGCCAAGGCTATCTGGATGCCGCCCGGCGCGAGCCTGACCGCTTCGCCGTCATCAACGCCAACCAGCCATTGGCCACGGTCCTGACCTCGATTGGCCGGACTCTTGAGGAGCGTCTGGCATGAGTCTGCCATGGCTGGAGGATATCAAGACCCGCCTGAGTGACAGCCTGGACAAGCAGCGACTGGGCCACGCCCCCTTGCTGACCGGGCCGTTTGGCGTCGGCAAGGTGTTGCTGGGTGAATGGCTGGCGCGTCGAATTCTGTGTTTGAAGCCCGACGGACGCGAGCCCTGCCTGACCTGCCGTTCCTGCCAATTGATCGACAGTGGCTCTCACCCGGATTTCTTCCGCGTTGGCATCCCGGACGAAAAGAAGGAGATTCCAGTCGACAGCGTGCGCGAGCTCTGTTCCAGTCTCCAGCTCACGCCCCGCATGGGCCCGCGCCGGCTGGGCCTGATTGAACCGGCCGAGGCGATGAACATCAACGCCGCCAATGCATTGCTCAAGACGCTGGAAGAGCCGTCGGCCAACGCCTTTATGGTGTTGATCAGCCATCACCCGGGACGCTTGCCGGCGACCATTCGCAGCCGCTGCCAGCCCATCCCGATCCGTCCCCCTGACAGCAGGGCCGCATTGGAATGGCTGAGCGCGAGTTGTCCGGAAATTGACCGGCAATCGTTGAGCGATGCCCTGGCCCTGACCACCGGTGCGCCGCTGGCCGCGCGTGAATTGCTGGAAAATGACGGCCTGTCCTTTGGCCGCGAAGTGCTTGACGGCCTGCTGAGTATTGGCGCCGGCCGGCCTGTGACCAGCATTATGACGGAACGCTGGCTGCAGTCGGCCGAATTGACCTGGCGCTGGCTGGCCGTCTGGACCGGTGTGATCATGCACCATGGCCAGGGCGTGGACTCCGGGCGCTTGCCTCCGGGGGTCAGCTTGCCGCTAATCAACGGCCGGGGTCTGGGGGGCCTATGGGAGCAAGCTTTGCGCGGCCGGGCGTTGACCCGAACCAGCGCACGCCAGGACCTTCTGATTGCCAAATGGCTGCTAGAATGGGAGGCGTTGATACACGCGAAAGACTGATTCCATGGCCCAGAAAGGCATCCTCTCCTATAACATCGAAACCAAGCAGGAGCTGTATTCGGCCTACATGCCGTTTCTGATCCACGGTGGCCTGTTTGTCCCAACCAAAAAAGACTTCAGGCTCGGCGACGAAGTACTGATCCTGCTCAGTCTGCTTGGCGAGGAGCGCATTGCCATACCCGGTACAGTCGCCTGGATCACCCCGGCCGGGTCGCAGCACAATATCAATGCCGGTGTTGGCGTCCACTTTGCCGACAGCCCGGAAGGCAACCAGGCCCGAAACACCATCGCCTCGCTGCTGGCCGGCATGCTCGAAGGCGACCGTCCGACCCGGACCATCTAGTGGGCCACGCTAGGACGCACTAAGCTAAGCCCCGTCAAGCACCGACTCGATTCTTCTTCCGGCCTCTTCCAGTTGCTCCATCGGCGTATAGAAATGCGGTGAGAGACGCACCATTGGTCCGCGGACGGCGGCATGAATATCGTGCAAGGTCAGTGCCGCAACCAGTTTTTCTGGCATCATGCCGGCAACTCTGAAACTGACGATGCCAGCCCGCCTTGCACGTGCAATCGGAGTGACCATTTCTACCCGCGGCAGGGCAGCCAGGCGATCAATCAGCCAGCCCGTTCGATCAAGTACTGCCTCGCCTATGCTTTCCGGACCTTGTTCCAGCAGCGCCCCGATTGCTGCGTTGAGGCCGTGAATGCCGGCGCTGTTCAGGGTGCCGGGTTCAAAGCGCCGGGCGCCATCCGGCGGAGTCCAGTCCGCTCGTTCAAAATTGAAAGGATCAGCGTACATGCGCCAGCCCGGATCGAACACCTCAAGCTGCTCGCGCGCTTCCGGTCTCGACCAGAACAGAGCCAGCCCTTCAGGCCCGAGCAACCACTTGTGCGAGCCGGCAATCACAAAATCAGCGCCACAAGCTATTCGACGACAATTACTTTGGCCGGTTGACGACAACTATTTTGTCCGGTTGCCACTAAGCTTGCCGCTTGCTCATTCCCGGGAAGGGATTTTGAATGGCGGCCACTCAGCAACAGGTCAAAGTCTTTATGGATCAA
>JBGTLI010000168.1:0-9516 GCA_041744195.1 Wenzhouxiangella sp.
AACCATTTCACCGTACCGGTGCTGTTAGACATAATCATTACTACCTTTCAAAAATTAAACGTATATGGAGTAAGGTCGAGCGTCGACCAGGCTCCGATGGTGCTGTCAGTTCAGTGAATGGAGGAGTTTGAGGGGTAAACGGAAGGAATACGACCAAATTCAACCACTGCTCTGTTGCGCAGCTGTACAGCACTATACCCCTCGTTTCAGGAAAAAGCCATCTTTTTACGAAATAAATGTCATGTTCGCGCCTGGTCTGATTATTCGGCTATCGAACGGCCTTGTTAAGCAGGCAATCAATACCCACATAGAGGCGAGACAGGCCGGTCGACTGGACCGCCTATTCGAGCCAGATCGAAAAGCTTTGGATGCCCTTGCCCAACGCAGTCCAGCTCAGCTTTAGGACAGATCTAACGCTCCAATATTCGGCCCGGAGGCCGCCCACGTATGAAAACGCTTTTTGTTCGCAACATCCATCCAGAAACCCGGGAAAGCCAGCTCCGCGAACTGTTCTCCCGTTGCGGCACCGTCCGCAACCTGAAACTGCCGCTCGACATCTTTACCCGCCGCTGCCGCGGTGTGGCCATGATCGACATGGAAGGCCACGAGGCGCGAGCCGCCATGGCCGAACTTGACGGCGCCGAACTCAACGGCCAGTCCATTCAGGTGCGCGAGGAGCGTCCCCGTAGCGGCAAACGCGGCGGCCGACGTTAAAGGGCAACACTGGCGCTGACCCCGCTTTCCGGATTCCGCCGGATGGCGCCCAGCAGCCCGCGGCTCCCTGGAAATAGAAAAAACCGCAAGCAATCAACCCCGACAGGCAGCACAGTCTTTCCGGGTGTCGGGTCGTCGCCGGAATAAGCGGTGTGCATAATGGCTGTACCAAGAATAAGGTGGAGCCAGGCAAATGAATATGAGCAAGGTGGTATTCGGGTTTTTCGTCCTGTTGGCGCTGACCCTGAATTTCGGGTTTTTCCTCGGCGAGATCGACAACCCCGCCCATCACAATGTCTATGAGTTGTTCGCAGCTTTGGTCGTCGGACTGATTGCCACGGTGATGAAGCTGGGCGAGCGCTCGCAAATGAGCGCCATGCTGCTGGCGTCCAGCCTGGTGGTGGACCTGCAACTGATTGCCGCGGCCCTGGTCTGGACGATTGCCGTCCATGTCACCGACACGGGTCTGACGCCCGCGGTGATGGCGACGATCGTGTCCTTGTCCGGCGGTGCGCTGCTGGCCAATGTGCTGTCGGTCGTGTTGTTAACCATGGACACCGCCGGTTACAGTCGCTAAAAAGCCCGGGATCGGCATGCACGACTCCTTCGTCTTCGTTTTCTTCCGCCGCATGCGCACCCCGCTGGTGGTGCTGATTTCTGCCTACGCGATTGCAACAGTTGGCTTCACGCTGATGCCGGGCGTGGACGATCAGGGCAACCCGTGGCGTCTGAGTCTGTTCGAAGCGTTCTATGTGGTCAGCTATACCGGCAGCACCATCGGCTTCGGTGAAGTGCCCTACGAGTTTTCGTCGGCCCAACGGCTCTGGACCGTCGTTTGCATTTACCTGACGGTGACCGCCTGGCTGTTTTCGATCGGCACGATCATCTCGCTGGTGCAGGATCCGGTGTTTATTCGCACCCTGCAACGTCGCCGGTTTCGTCGTACTGTCGAGGGGATCGACCAGCCGTTCTACCTGGTTTGCGGCTTTGGAGATACGGGCCGGCTGCTGACGGAGGCCTTGAGCAGACAGCGCTATCCGTTGGTGGTTGTCGACCATAATGCGGGCAAGATCGATTCGCTGTCGGTTGAAACTCACCGTGCGCCGGTGGCTTCATTCTGTATGGATGCCAGCCATCCGGATAACCTCATCCAGGCCGGCTTGCGCAGTCGCTGGTGCATCGGCGTCATGGCTGTTACAGGCGACGATCGGGTCAATCTGAAGATTGCCGTTACGGCCAAGCTGCTTAACCGCAACTCTGCCGTCCACGCCCGCGCCGACCGCAGAAGCGTAGCCGACAACATGCGCTCGTTCGGCACCAACAATGTCATCAGCCCGATCGACGAATACGTGCGGCGGATGCGCCTGGCGATCGAAAAGCCGGCGACATTCCGTCTTTATCACTGGTTGCAAACCGGCCCTGACGCCCGTATCCCGGATGTGCGCCGGCCGCCGACCGGTCACTGGCTGTTGTGCGGCTTCGGCCGTCTCGGCCAGGCGCTGCACGCCATGCTGGTGGACGCTGGCATGAGCGTGACCGTGATTGAAGCGGCGACCGATCGCAAGGGCCTGCCGGAGGGAACGGTCCGAGGCCGTGGCACCCAGGCCGAGACCTTGCTGGAGGCCGGCATTGAGCGGTCGGTTGGCATTCTGGCTACCACGCCGAACGATGTCGATAATCTCTCTATCCTGATCACCGCCCGCCAGCTCAATGACAAGCTCTTTTTCGGGGTGCTGGAAAATGGCCTGTCCAGTCATGCCTTGTTCCAGGCCGCCGAGCCCGATTTCATCGGTCAGCCCAGCAGCGTCATTGCCGGCAACATCCTGGCCTCCATTCGCTCCCCGCTGGTTCAACCCTTTTTTGCTCAGTTGCTGGCCCGAGAAGATGGACTGAACGGGGAACTGCTCGATCGGCTGACCGACCCGAAAGACCCTTCTCGTCCCGAGTTGATGTCGCTGCGTATCAGCGAACGGCGAGCGCCTGCCCTGGCGCAAATGATCGGCAGCGGCCAATCCGTCACCGTGGGCGCCATTGAGACTGCCGGGCATCAAGACGGTCGACGACCGATCACGGTGCTGCTTCTGCGTCGCGGCCAAGACGAACGCCTGCTGCCGCACGAGACGACGGAACTGACGCTTGGGGATCGCCTGCTACTCGCTGGTGATTCGCGCCTCGAGCGGCAGTTACGCATCCTGCTCAATAACCCGGATCGTCTCGGTACAACTGGACTGACAGCCCCGTAGCCGAAGCTTTCCTTGCTATGCTGGTTGCCAGGCTTCCCATCTGAAATCATCCCGTGCTGCGAATGAACCGTCTTGCCCCGCTTGTCCTGCAAATTGTCCTGCTGGTCGCAAGCGCGTCCATTGCAAACCCACTGTTTGCAACCCCGTCCCCGGTCGCAGACAAGGGCCAGCGTTTTTTTGATGCGACGTATAGTGAAGCGGCCGAGCTAAGGGTTCTGTACGTGGATTCCACCGGCTGGGCCTACCGGGATGAAGCGGGCGAACTGACTGGTGTCACGGTCGAGATAATGCGGCGCTTTGCCGAGTGGTCTCACGACGAGCATCAACGGGCGCTGGCACT
This sequence comes from Wenzhouxiangella sp., assembly GCA_041744195.1. Classification (GTDB taxonomy): domain Bacteria; phylum Pseudomonadota; class Gammaproteobacteria; order Xanthomonadales; family Wenzhouxiangellaceae; genus Wenzhouxiangella. The sequence continues at coordinate 3,298 of JBGTLI010000168.1, forward strand.
GGAATTCGTGGAAGAGCGCGACTGGTCGACGTTCTACCAGCGTGTACGCGACGCCTCGGGCGGCGTGTTCGGGCTGGGTAATGTCACCATCACTGAAACGCGTCGCCAGGAGCTGGCCTTTTCCCCGCCCTATGTCACCAATGTGGCCGTTCTGATCAGCCACCATGATGTCGAACCGGTTGATGATCGTGCCAATCTGGCGCTGGGCTTTGCCAACCTGAGTGCCCTGGCCTTTGCCGGCACCCTGCATGAGACCCGCTTGCGCGAGCTGGCCGAGCGGCACTGGCAGGGAATGCCGCTGGAGTTCAGCGGCTCGAATGATGACATCATCGCCCGGGCCGCCGACGGCACCCACTTTGCCTATATCGATGCCTACAACTACTATCGCGCCCGACAAAACGGTGCGCCACTGCACCACCACCCTGCCTTTGACGATCCGGGCGAGGAATTCGGCATCATCATGCCCCTCGACAACGACTGGCAGCCACTTCTGGCCGAGTTTTTCCATGCCGACGGCGGGTTGCTGAGCAGGACCTGGTACCGCGAGCTGCTCAGTTATCACCTGGGCGCCGAGGTCGCCGAGATCCTGTTGGGTCAGACTGTGGCCCACTGAACAACGCTGTAGACAGGTTTTTGGATCAGAGTAGGAGCGGCCTTCTGGCCGCGATGATGTTGGGATTCGCGACGAGAGGGTCGCTCATGCGCAGTGTTATTAGGCGGTGCCTGACTGAATCAAACACCCGGCCCGCAGTCCATGCAGTCGCCGGGTTGGACCTGGCCGGAGCGCAGGTTGCGATTGAGATCCTGCAGCGCGGTGCGCAGGCCCTCTTCGATCACCGGGTGATAGAAAGGCATGTCGAGCAGGTCTTCGACCGTCAGCCGTGACTGGACCGCCCAGGCCAGCAGGTGCGCGATATGCTCGGCGGCCGGCCCGAACATTTCGGCGCCCATGAACAGCCCGGTGCCGTACTCGCCATAGACCCGCAGCAGCCCCTGGTTCTTGGCCACAACCCGGCTTCGCCCCTGGTTCTCGAAGCTGACCGAGCCAATGCCGAAGCGGCCCTGGCAGTGCCGGTCGACCTGCTGAATGGTCAGGCCGACCGTGGCAATCTGTGGATCGGTGAATACCACGGTCATGGGTACGCGGCGCAGCCCGACCCGAATTTCTGGATAGCGCCCGGCATTGGCGCCGGCGATCCGGCCTTCATCGGCGGCCTCGTGCAGCAAGGGTGAATTGCTGTTGGCGTCGCCGGCGATCCATACCGGGCTGCTGCCGCATTGCATGGTATAGCGGTCGAACAGGGGAACGCCGCGCTCATCCAGGGCGAGACCCGACTTGTCCAGATCCAGGCTGTCCACGTTGGGTCGCCGGCCCGTGGCCGCCAGCAGGTAGTCGAATTTCTCGGTTGCCTCGGCGCCATTTTCATTGTCGAAGCGGATGGTCACGCCGCCATCGATCTCACGGATCTCATGGACGGTAGCGTCGGGATCAAGGGCAAATTCACGCTTGAATCCGGCCAGCGCGACCTTGCGAATCTCGTCGTCATGGATTGATCCGACCGAACCACCGACGCCGAACAACCGCACCCGCACGCCCAGCCGGCTCAATGCCTGACCAAGCTCCAGGCCGATCACGCCGGGGCCGAAGATGGCGACCGAGCCGGGCAGATTGTCCCATTCGAACACATCATCGCTGGTGATCAATCGGCCGCCAGCCGCCTTGAGCATCGGCACCACGTGAGTCCGGGAGCCGACGGCGATGACGATTCGGTCGGCCAGGATGCGCTGGCCATCGTCAAGGAACAGCTTCCGCGGCGCGCTGAAGCGGGCCTTGGCCCTGATGATGTTGCCGTCGGGGATGCGCTTGATTGAATCCAGAACGCCGGACACGAAGCGGTCACGCTCGGTCTTTACGCGTGCCATGACCGCCCGGGAATCGACGCCCACCGAATCGATCCGGACTCCGAACCGGCCGGCCTGGCGCGCGCCATGGGCGGCCTCGGCAGCCGCGATCAGCAGTTTGCTGGGCATGCAGCCAGATCGCGCGCACAAGGTGCCGAATTGATTGCCCTCGATCAGCACCACGCTGCTGGTGTGCCGACGTGCCTGCTTATAAGCCACCATGCCTGCCGTTCCGCCACCGATGATGGCGACATCCACCTTGCGCTCGCTCATTGATTACTCCTTGATAGACATCTGCGGCAGACGGCCTCATATTAAACGCTTGCTGTCACTGGCCAGAATAAGGGCGACCCATCGGCCTTCGGCCGGGTCATGGGTCTGGTGAACAAGGTTCAGGATCAACCCGTACAGGCCAGCCAGCGATAGACTGTGTCCCGAACCTTTGGACAGTGGATCAGGCCAAGATGGTTGGTGGCCCAGGCGATCGACTGATGTTCAGGCTGAATGTCGAGGTCAAGATTCGGGTCCGGGTGTCGGCCCAGCGCGCTGTCGAGCGGGACCAGGCCATCGCCGATCAGGCGTGATCGGACGGATTCGGCGTGCGTTCCCGTGCTCGCGGCCACGGCATGGTGGGCGATGTGGTCAGGATGCGTGACGACACCGCGTAGATCGCCGGGCTGTGAAAAACGATCGGTCGCATTCCAGTCCTCATCGAGCAGGTTGCCGTGGCGCAGGTCGGTAATGCCGGCACTGCGAATCCTGCCCAGGCGGGTGAACGGCGCGCTGTACGGGCTTGCCGCCAGCAATCGATCGACCCGATTGCCGATCCGCTCCAGGGGTGCGCCATGATGCGGGCTGCCCAGGGTCACCAGCCGACTGACCTGCTTTTGCCACTGGTGATCGGCTTCAAGCGCGTAATGCAGGGCGCTGCGCGCCAGCAGGCCGCCCATGCTGTGGCCGAGCAGTACGATGTCCTCGACCGGCGCTGGCCATTGTTCGATCAATTCTTCCATCAGCGTTGCAAATGCACGGCCGTTTGTCGAGATATGACGGCCCGTATTGTAGTGAAGGAACAACGGCGTGTAATCCAGGGTCGCGGCAAGGCTGGTCGGCAGACCGGGGCCTGATCCTTCCCCGCCGCCAGCCCATTGCAGGTCGTTCATGCACAGGCCATGAACGGCCACCAGCAGCCTGCGCCGGGGGCGCTGTATAGCATTGATGAGCTTGTCGGTACGCAACTGGAGCGGCTGGCCGGCCTGGCGCAACATCATGCGGATGGCAAGCGGGTTGGCGCTGGTGTCCAGATGATCGCCCAGAACCCCGTTCAGTGTCGCCAGGATCTGCTCGCGTTGCGGTGTGGACGCGCGCATGCCCAGACGCGGCACGATGGCATCGAATGCCAGACTGGTCGCGCCGCCGACTACTCCAGTGATGCCATGAATGGAGCGATAGACCAGGCCGGTAATGCCGCTGGTTGTGCCGACGCGGGGTTTTCCGACCGGCGGTGAGACCCGCGCTATGGTGTGGTGAAACTGCTCGACCAGCGATGTTGTGCCGATGACGCCCTCGACCGCCAGCCGGGCCAGGCCCTGCAGATCGGACGGATGAAGGTGGGCCGCTCGGCTCACCGGGCTTGTCGATGTCGGCATGAGGCCATTGTGACCGATACTGCGTGGTCCCGGTGATCGAAATGCGGTGCTGCCTTCAGCCCCGGTGAAGAAAAACCGCTCCCGACCGACGTCGGGAGCGGACTTCCCCGTAGTCCCAATGGAAAGGGGAACTGCCAATAAATCTTTACTGCTAGACCGCGGTGTGCGCCACGCTCATTGATTTCATGCACGGCACGCTGGTGCTTTGAGTCGCCAAGTTAGTGGGTCGAAGCCGGCGGCGATAGACGGGAAAGTCCTCAGGTGAGGCGGGGGAAATCCCTCACGTAACTGGTCCGGATGCGCCCAATTTTGCCTTGCTACGACGCAGGCAGGCTGGAAATCTGCCAATGCCATCAAGTAATCGACAGAACACCATCAACGGCAGACAGAAATCACAGGGTTGGCATACATGATGCAGTATTAATGTTCACGGCAGCAGAGCCACCAGAATCCGCGACCCCCACCAATGACCAACACACGGCGACAATCCAAACCCGATGGCCCGAAGCAGCCGGCTGTCCAGCGGTTGGCGTTTACGAATTCCACAGCCTCGTCCGGCTCGTGGCGCGATCGGCTACGAAGCGAATTGCAGTTGGCGTTGTTGAGCCTGTTTGGCCTGCTCGGGGTTGTCGCTATCGCGCCGTTTGCAGTGTTTCGCTTTCTGGCCGGCGAATTTCTCATTGGCTTTGTCGATAGTGTCATCGTGCTGGCGCTGGTCGGTACCAGTCTGTACGCGTGGCGAACCAACAGGCTTGATCGGGCAGGCAATATACAGGCAGTCGTCACAGGCCTGGCGTGTATTGCGGTCGTGGTCTTTCTCGGCCTCAGCTATCTCTGGGTCTTCTCCACGTTTCTCGCCATGTTCGTCATTGCCGAGCAGCGCTTTGCAACCGTCGTTAGCGTTGTCGCATTGTTGATTATCGTCAGCCAACCGGTATTCGTCGACGCGGTCGAACGTATGACCTTCTTCGCGGTATCCGGCATGGTGATCCTGTTCGCCCTGATATTCGCCAACCGCACTAGAACGCAGCACGAGCAGCTTCGGCAACTGGCCCTGATTGACCCACTGACCGGAGTTGCCAATCGCCGGGCCATGAAGACCGATCTGGTCGCCGCAACCGCCGGCTTCTACAGCAACAATCAGCCTTATGCCCTGGCAATCATGGATATCGACCACTTCAAACAGGTCAATGATCGTCACGGGCATGAAGCGGGCGATCAGGTGTTGATCGACCTGGTTGCCATGGTTCAGGATGTGATTCGCCGAGGTGATCACCTCTACCGCTACGGCGGCGAAGAGTTTGTTCTGCTGTTCTCATGCACAGATGGCGAGGGGCTCGCCGTGGCGACCGAAAAGGTACAGAATGCGGTGCGCCAATACCTGATCGGTCCGTCCGGCCCGGTGACGATTTCCATCGGCGCCACTAGCATGAGTGATGGTGAAAGCTGGTCGAGCTGGCTGGCGCGGGCCGACCGAGCGCTATATCAGGCCAAAAACCAGGGTCGCGATCAGGTCGTGATCGTGCCGCCCAAATTCGCAACTCAAGCAGCATGATAAGGTTCTTTGAGAAACGGCACGCACGGCACTGATTGCGGTCACAGGTGACCATGACCATTTACGAACAGATTCCCAATCCCGCCCTGATGGCCGATATAGTGCTGGTCGTGCACGGCCTGATTGTCGTGTTCGTGATCGGCGGCCAGGCACTAATTCTGGCGGGCTGGGCGCGACAATGGCGTTGGATTCGCAATCTCTGGTTTCGCCTCGCCCACCTGGCCACGATCGCCATCGTTGTTATTCAGGCGTGGCTGGGGCGCTTGTGTCCGCTGACGATCTGGGAGCAGGAGCTGCGCCGGGCGGCTGGCCAGGCTTTCTACCAGCAGTCGTTCATTGAGCATTGGCTGGCCGAAGTCCTCTACCTGGATTTTCCCTGGTGGGTATTTGTGACGGCCTATACCGTGTTCGGTCTGCTGGTGCTGCTGACCTGGTGGCGGGCGCCGCCCGGATCTCCGGCCTCAGGTCCCGCAAAAGGTATGTTGAACTCGCTCGTGGGGTTCGGGCGGTAAAGACAGGTGGCTGAATTCGGGCTGGTCCTGGTACGGATGCGCCAGTACCCGGACGAGCTCTTGCATCGGGCCGAAGTCGAGGCGCTTGATCGCCGAATCCACGGCCCGCTGGGCCAGGTGGTTGCGCAGGATGAAGGCCGGGTTGACCGATTGCATGGCCTGTCGCCGTTCAGAATCGGAGCGTTGTTCACTATCCAGGCGTTGGCGCCAGTCTCCGACCCACTGGTCAAAGGCCTCAGGCTGCTGGAACAGTTCGCGCACGAAACCGTCGTCGCGGTCATGCGCCCTAGGTAAAGCGCTAAGGCGGCGAAAGGTCTGGGTCATGTCGGCGCCGTTTCCGGCCATTCGCTCGAGCAAATCGAGCGCCAGTTCAGCATCGCCTTCGCGCGAGGCGGCCAGCCCGATCTTGGCGGTCAGGCCGGCATCGTATGCCGCCGTAAAACGGTCGGGGAAACGTCCCAGGATGTCGTCGGCGACTTCGAGCGCGGCTTGCTCGTCATCGGCCAACAGGCCGAGCAGGCATTCGGCCAGTCGGGCCAGATTCCAGTGGGCGATACCGGGCTGTTGATTCCAGGCGTAACGGCCGCGCCGATCAATGTAG
>JBGTLI010000169.1:0-34826 GCA_041744195.1 Wenzhouxiangella sp.
CGTGACAGTGACCAACAACAACATTGACCACGTCAATCTGGGCTTCACCCCGGGCTCTTCGGATTTCCCGCTGGCCGCGATCATGGTGCAGTCGAACTGCGCCACCGTTTGCAATACGGTGCGTTCGGATGTGCGCGGCAACACCGTGCCGGGTACATCGTCGTTCGATTTCACAACGGGCCACATTACATTGATCGAGACCAGTACATCGACGCTTGAACTGGTTGACAATCCGCCCGGCAGTGCCAGCTGCGCAGCACAGCTAAGCAGCAACAATACCGGCAGCGTCGGTGTTTCGGGTGGCTGTTCTCTGATTCCAGGACCAATCAGCACGCCGTAAGTGCGGACAAAACCCAAAAACGCCGGCGACGAGACCGGCTGAAAATTCCAAGGAGAATAAACGATGGCTGAGCCATTTTTAAGCGAAGTTCGAATGATGAGTTTCAGTTTCGCACCCCGCGGTTGGGCGTTATGCAACGGTCAGTTGCTACCCATCAACCAGAATCAGGCCTTGTTCGCGCTGTTGGGCACGACCTTCGGCGGCGATGGCCGGGTCAACTTCGCTCTGCCCGATTTACGCGGTCGCGCACCATTGCATGTTGGCAGCGGGCACACGTTGGGTGAGCGCGGTGGTGAGCAAAGCCACACCCTGTCGGTTGCTGAATTGCCCCGCCATAGTCACGTACTCAATGGTACATCCAATGCCGGCACCCAATTGATCCCAGTCGACAATCTGCTTGCCCAAGCGAATGTGAACGCCTATGGGAGCGCAGACAATCTTGCCTCAATGGCTGCCGGCTCGGCGACTACGGTTGGTGGAAGCCAGGCGCACCAGAACATGCAGCCCTTCTTGACCATATCATTTTGCATTGCCTTGCAAGGCATATTCCCGAGCCCGAACTAGGAGACCCCCATGTCACAACCTTATGTTGGAGAAATTCGCATGTTCGGCGGCAATTTCGCACCGGCCGGCTGGATGTTTTGTGAAGGGCAGCTACTGGCGATAGCTGAGAATGAAACGTTGTTTCAGTTGATCGGCACATCTTATGGCGGCGACGGGCAAACATCGTTTGCGTTGCCGGATTTGCGAGGACGGATACCGCTTCATCAGGGCAACAGTTTCGCGCTTGCCCAATCGGGCGGTGTCGAACAAGTCACGCTCAACGTAAACCAGACGCCCGGCCATTCCCATGCTTTGCTGGGCACCACCAATGTGGCGACATCGACCAGCCCGGGAGGAAACGTCTCCGCGCAAACCGGAACTTTCGACAAGTATCAGACCACCCCTGGTTCCTCGGCCATGGCTGTGCAGTCGATTACTGCGACAGGCGGCAGTCAGCCGCACAACAACATACAGCCGTACCTGTGCGTAAACTTCATCATTTCAATGTTCGGGATTTTCCCGACCCAAGCCTGAGCAAAGGAGCGACACAAGATGGCTGATCCATTTGTTGCCGAAATTCGGATATTTCCTTTCAATTTTGCGCCCAGGGGTTGGGCATGGTGCGATGGGCAATTGATGCCCCTCTCGCAGAACACCGCACTATTTGCACTGTTGGGAACCACTTACGGCGGTAACGGCAAGTCCAATTTTGCTTTGCCCGACCTGCAAGGCCGCGTGCCGATGCATCCAGGCCATGGCCCGGGGTTGTCGATACGCGACCTGGGCGAGTCCGGCGGCACGGAAACGGTCACATTGCTGACGTCCGAAATGCCCCAGCACAGCCATGGCCTGACTGCTCAGGCTGTGCCAGGTGACAGCCCCACCCCGGCTGGCAATGCCTATGCGCGAGTCATTGGCGCCACGCCGTACTTGCCACCGTCCGGCGCCCCGATGACCGCCATGTCGCCACAGGCCCTTGCCCCGACCGGAGGTGATGCGCCCCATAACAACATGCAGCCCTACCTGACTTGCTATTTCTGCATCGCGCTGCAGGGTATTTTTCCACCCCGCTCTTGATCAAACTCGATAGCAAAGCCATGGCCAACCGACGCACCCCATTTTCCGCGAGCCGACGCGCCCTGATGACGGCCGGTGCCTTGGCCGGTACCCTGCCCATACTGCCGGCGATTTCCCGCTATCCCGCCCCGACCGCGGTTAACGCTGACCCAATGCGGGCGTGGCTGGGGCAGTTCGATGAGGGAACCAGCCGCTGGCGGTCCCGCAGTTGGTGGCCGACTGAAACGCCCGGCGATGCTCTGCGGGTGGTTTTTCGTGGCCCCTGGCATCTCGACCCGAGCTTGCCCAAGCCTGACCTGGCAATCAGCGTGCTGTATCAGAATTTGGAACACAGCCCGTTCCAGCTATGGAGCACCGGCAGCGTTCCGGGGCAGGGGGGCATCGTCCTGCATGCCGAACCGCAACGCCTGGCCGGATTGCGGATTTCGCGGCCACACGCCGGGCAATCGCAGCCGTTGTCCCTGGCCCTGACCGATTTTCTGCATCCGCATCTTCTTCCCGGACGGTACCTGGTTCTGATTGACCCGTCCGGCCAGTTGGCCCGGCCCGACTGGACGGGTCTGCGGGATTCGGAAGGCGGGGTCAACGAGCGCACGGGGTGCCCGGTCCAATGTCAGCCTGGAAGCCGCAATGTGCCACTGGCGGCAATGACGCTCAGTGTCTCGGCGGCCTGAGTCGCCACTGTCGATTGCGGAGCCTGAGCTCAGTCTCGGCGACAGCCGGGGCATCAGCCTGCGGGTGGAGCGGGCCGGCGATGTAAGCTTTCTGGAAGCCCTGTATGCCGGTACCCGCTCCGACGAGATGGCTCTGGTCGACTGGCCTGCAGACCGCAAGCAGGCCTTCCTGCACCAGCAGTTCCAGGCGCAGCGTGCGCATTACCGCGAGCATTACCCGCAGGCCCGGTTTCTGATCGTGCTATTCGAGGGCCGGCCCATTGGCCGCCTGTACTACGCCTCTGGCCGGGAGGAGCTTCGCCTGATGGATATCGCCTTGCTGGCGGCGTACCGGCGCTGCGGCCATGGCCGGGTTTTGATGCGCGCGGTGGTCGGTCTGGCCCTACGGGACCGGCTCGAACTCAGTCTGCATGTTGAGCCGTTCAATCCGGCACGTGACTGGTATGAGCGCTTGGGGTTCGAGTTGGTTGAAGAGCGCGGCGTCTATCTGTTCATGCGCCTGCCCGCCGACAAACTGGCGTCGGCTTACGAGAAGTTGACCTCGTAGCGAATGCGGTCGCCTTGCGGCCCCAGCGGCACCATGAACAGCTCCAGATCGCCGTGCTCGGGGTGTTCAAGCACACAGATACCCTGCGGCCAGTAGTTATCCGAACTGCCAGCCAGGAGAATCACACTGAACGGCTGGCGCTGGCCGGGCGGAGGCGTGGCCGCCCAGGGTTGCGCCTCGGCTACCTCGGCGTTCTCGATCCGCTGGCCCACGCGCAGGCGAAGCGGCTGCCCGCGCAGTGATTCAAAGTCGTCGATGGTGAGTTTGTCGAGCATGTCCGTGCCTGATGCTTTGGTCTCGGGGCCATTGTAGCTGCTCATTGCCGGTGGGGATCGGCGAATGTGGCCGTTATACTGAAGGCTGCTTTGAACCTGTATTGCGAAGGTGGACCCATGCTGGAAGTCGTCATGCTTGCCGCCGGTGAAGGCAAGCGCATGAATTCGTCGAAGCCCAAAGTACTGCAGGCTGTCGGCGGCCAACCCATGCTTCACCATCTGCTCGATACCGCCCGCCAGCTCAAGCCGTCGCGGATGCGGGTGGTTATCGGCGCCGGGGCCGACCAGGTTCGCCAAGCGCTCTGTGCACCGGATATCGACTGGGTGCTGCAAAGCGAGCGGCTGGGTACCGGCCACGCCACCGCTCAGGCCCTGGTCCATCTCGACCCCGATGCCCGCGTGCTGATTCTGCCTGGTGACATGCCGCTGATCCGCGCCGCAACCCTGGCCCGATTGTTGGAAAGTTCTTCCGATCTGGCCGTCCTCAGCTTCATCGCCGCCGACGCCACCGGCTACGGGCGGATTCTGCGCGATGCGGCAGGGAATGTAACCGCGATTCGCGAACACAAGGATGCCAGCATCACCGAGCGCGAAATCCGTGAAGTCAACAGCGGAGTGATGTGTGCCCGCGCGGCTGATTTTTCCGCCTGGTCGAAGCATGTTCAGGCCGACAACAGCCAGGGTGAGTACTACTTGACCGACTGCATCGGCATTGCCGCCGGATCCGGCCGTCGAGTTGATGCCATCATCGCTGACCACGCCGACGAGTTGCTCGGCGCCAACGACCGGGCACAGCTGGCCTTGCTCGAGCAGGTCTTCCAGCGCCGCGCCCGCCAGGCGTTGTTCGACCAGGGAGCAACCCTGTTCGACCCGGATTCGGTCCAGGTGCGTGGGCAGGTCCGCTGCGGACGCGACGTAACCATTGATGCAGGCGTCGTGTTCAATGGCCGCATAGTCCTGGGCGATGAGGTGAGCATTGGCCCCGGCTGCGTTCTGACTGACTGCGAACTGGCCGCAGGAACCCGTCTGGCCCCTTATAGTGTGCTTGACGGAGTCCAGACCACCGGCGCCTGCACCATTGGGCCATTCGCCCGGCTGCGACCGGGCACTGTTTTGGCCGAGGGTGTGAAAATCGGCAATTTTGTCGAAACCAAGAACGCATCCTTCGCTGCGGGGTCCAAAGCTAGTCACCTGAGCTATGTGGGTGACGCCGAAATTGGCCCGAGGGCCAATCTGGGTGCCGGCACCATCACCTGCAACTACGATGGCGCCAACAAGCACCGCACCACCATAGGCGCTGATGCCTTTATTGGCTCAAATACAGCCTTGGTCGCCCCGGTGGATGTTTGTGATCGAGCGACCATCGGCGCTGGAAGCGTGATCAGCCAGAAGGCGCCGGCTGACAGCCTGACCGTTGCCCGGGCCCGGCAGCGCACAATTTCCGGCTGGCGGCGACCCGCCAAAAAGCAGAAGCTGGACCAGCAATGATGTCCCCTGCAGTTGGCGAATGGTCGTTGGCTGCTGTATTCTTGCGAACCGGCGAACCGGCGAACCGGCGAACTGACGAATTGATTTGGAACGAGCATGCGCAAGCGACATCGCCCTGACGACGAGACCGAAATCAATATCACGCCCATGCTGGATATTGTTTTCATCATGCTTATCTTTTTTATCGTCACCACCTCCTTCGTTCGCGAGCAGGGGCTGGATATTTCTCGCCCGACCCAGGCCGAACCCGAAGTCGTGGATCCGACCGATGACCTGCCCATTCTGGTGCGGATCGACCAGATCAGCATGATCACAATCAATAACCGTCGGGTCGAGGCCGAGGCCGTGCGCGCCAATCTCGAGCGCGAGCGAGCGCAGAACCCGCGCTCGCCGCTGATCGTGGCGGCACACCCAGATTCAGATACCAATTCACTGGTCCGGGTACTGGACGCGGCCAATAGCGTCGGCATTACATCGATCAGTGTGGCGACTGAAACCCAGCGCCGTTAACGACTTTCAGTGAGGGAAACGAACAATGGAAAATCAACAGGACCCAATCGCACCAATCGACCCGGAGAAAGAAACCAGAACCTGGGCGATGATCCTGCACCTGTCACTGCTGTCCGGCCTGGTGGTACCCATGGCCGGCCTCATCGTGCCGATCATCATCTACGTACTGAAGAAAGACACGCTGCCGGGCATTATTCCTCACGGCCACATTGTCTTCAACTGGATGATCAGTGCTGTGATCTATGCTGTCGTGAGCGTTATTTTGATGTTCATCCTGGTCGGGTTTTTGACCATGTTCGCGGTGGTTATACTGTCCATTGTGTTCCCGATCATCGGCGCCATCAAGGCCTCTGAAGGCGAGATCTGGCCTTATCCGCTGTCGATACCCATATTCAAGTAAACTGGAACCAAGCTGAAAGCAATGAGCTTGCCAAACTTTCCGGCCATGACTGACTCCAAGTCAGAGATGGCCTTCGTCAACCGAAGTGTGACTTATGTCTGAACGCAAACCACCAATCGTCAAATCGAACCTGATTTTCTTCATCGTCATCAACATTCTGGGGCTGGTCATCGCCCCGGTCTATGGCGTTCTCGTCGGATTCAGCGGCCTGGCCTGGCTGGCCTGTGGCATCCTGCTGGTCCTGAGCGGGTTGTCGATCACTGCCGGTTACCATCGCCTGTGGTCGCACCGCACCTACAAGGCCGCCTGGCCGCTGCGCCTGTTCTTCGCCATCTTCGGAACCTTCTCGTTGCAGAACTCGGTTCTGGTCTGGTGCGCGCGGCACCGCATTCATCATCGCCATGTCGATGACGTCAACGAAGATCCGCACTCGATCAAGACCGGCTTCTGGCACGCCCACATCGGCTGGATGATCCGTGACTGGCCGACCAGCAAGGTGGATTTCGACCAGGTTAAGGATTTGCAGAAAGACCCGATCCTGCGGTTCCAGCACAAGCATTACTGGACCCTGGTCTGGGCCTTCAACCTCGGTATTCCGGCGCTGCTCGGATTCATGGTCGGTGAGGTGCTGGGCATGATTCTGCTCGCCGGCGCGTTCCGCATTGCCTTTTCCCAGCACTGCACCTTCTTCATCAACTCGCTGGCCCATACCTGGGGCAAGCGCACCTACAGCGAAGACAACACCGCCCGTGACAATGGCGTCATTGCGCTGTTGACCTGGGGTGAGGGCTACCATAACTTCCACCACGCCTTCCAGGCCGATTACCGCAACGGCCTGCGCTGGTGGCAGTTCGATCCGGGCAAGTGGCTGATTGCGGTCAGTTCCTGGTTTGGCCTGGCCTACGAATTGAAGCGCACGCCGAAGTTCAAGATCCAGCGTGCCCGCCTGCAGATGCAGTTTCGTCGATTGCGCGAATCCTTGTCGGGGGCCGATGAGTCGACCCATACCTGGCGCGAGGCGATGGACCGCGAGTACCAACAATTCAAGGACACCGTTGCCCAGTGGCAGGCGGTTCAGTCCGAACGAGTCCAGGCGGGCGCTGATGCCCTGCGTGATCGCTGGCGCAAGACCGAACTGCGCACGCGCTACAAGGAACTGGAGTACCGCCTGAAGATGCAGGCCCACCGTCTGGCCACCCTGCAACAGGCTGCCTGCACCGCCTGATTCCATAACACCTCTTAAAGCCCCGGCAGTCGTGCCCGGGGCTTCATGTCTTGCGCGCGACGCAGAATGCCCTTGCCATGGAATTGATCGATATCGGGTGCAACCTCACCCACGAAAGCTTTGACCGGGACAGGGCAGAAGTCATTGCCAGTGCCCAGGCCCAGGGGGTGGTCCAGATGGTCGTCACCGGGGCGTCGGAAGCCGGCAGCGTGAAAGCCAGTCAGTTGGCTACGCATTGGCCCGGTGTGCTCTTTGCCACTGCCGGCGTGCATCCACACCTTGCCTCGGATTTCACCAGTGATACGGCCAGCGTGCTGGCTGAATTGCATCGCGAGGACCGCGTGGTGGCCGTGGGCGAGTGCGGCCTGGACTACTTCCGTGATCTCTCGCCGCGCCCGGCCCAACGCAAGGCCTTCGAGCGCCAACTGGAACTGGCGGTGACCTGCGGCAAGCCCGTTTTTCTGCATCAGCGAGAGGCGCATGAGGATTTCATGGCCATCCTGCATGAATTTCGTCCGCACCTTTCCCAGGCCGTAGTGCACTGCTTCACTGACAGCCGTCAGGCCATGCTCGATTACCTGGCGCTCGATTGTCACATCGGCATCACCGGCTGGATCTGCGACGAGCGCCGCGGCCATCACCTGAAGGAGTTCGTCGCAGAAATCCCGGCCGACCGCCTGCTGATCGAGACCGACGCCCCTTACCTGAAACCCCGCAACCTTAGACCCAAGGCCCGCACCCACCGCAACGAACCTCAGTGGCTTCCCTGGATCGCAGGAACCGTTGCCGCCTGCCGAGGCTTGTCACCGCATCAACTGGCCGAGGAAACCACCGCTTGTGCACGGAATTTTTTCGGCTTGCCCGACCCGGCCAAATGACGGCAAGGATACTGAACATCCGCGTCTCCTGAACCCCTTCTTTTCCCCACGATCGACCTCAATCGACCCCAGGACATTGCCACCCTGGCCTCGGAAGACCTGTTGTCGGCCCGACGACCGGGGCGATGGACAGCTTCAATCAATCGGATAGCAATAATCAATTGGACCAAGATTTTTCATTAAGGCAATCTATTATCCAGACACTTCATCACGACTTTAGGGAGTATTGCCATGACGAAATTCTCAACCATGTTGCTGGCGGCCGGCGCGATTGCGCTTGCCCAACTGGCCGCACCCGGCGCCATCGCCCAGAACCAGGTCAAGAACAATCAATTCTGGTGGCCCGAACAGCTCGATCTCTCGCTACTGCGCGCCAATTCACCAAAGTCCAACCCGTACGGCGAGGATTTCAATTACGCCGCTGAGTTTGCCACGCTGGATCTCGATCAAGTCAAGGCCGACATCCAGGCGGTGCTGACCGACTCGCAGGACTGGTGGCCCGCCGACTGGGGCCACTACGGTCCATTGATGATTCGCATGGCCTGGCACAGCGCAGGCACCTACCGCATGATCGATGGCCGCGGCGGCGCTGGCGGTGGACAGTTGCGTTTTGATCCGCTCAATAGCTGGCCGGACAACGCCAATCTGGACAAGGCTCGGCGCCTGATGTGGCCAGTCAAGCAAAAGTATGGACGCAAGCTGTCCTGGGCTGATCTGATGATTCTGACCGGCAATGTCTCGCTCGAATCCATGGGCTTCAAGACCTTTGGCTTTGCTGGCGGCCGCGAAGACGACTGGGAGCCGGAACGGGTCGACTGGGGCCCCGAGAGCGAAATGCTCGCCGATGAGCGCTTCGACGCGGGTGGGCAATTGCAGGGATCGCTGGCCGCCACGCAGATGGGCCTGATTTACGTCAATCCGGAAGGCCCGGGCGGTAATCCAGACCCGCTGGCGGCAGCCCAGCATATTCGCGCCAGCTTCGGCCGCATGGCCATGGACGACGAGGAAACCGTGGCCCTGATTGCCGGTGGCCACACCTTCGGCAAGGTTCACGGCGCGGCGGCTCCACAAGGCTGCGTCGGTCCCGAACCGGCTGCCGCCGGTATCGAGCAACAGGGCCTCGGCTGGATCAACGAATGCGGCAAGGGCAACGCCGAAGGCACCATCACAAGTGGTCTGGAAGGCGCCTGGACGCAATTGCCGACGCAGTGGTCCATGTTGTTTCTGTCCAACCTGCTCAATCATGAGTGGGAGCAAACCCGCAGCCCGGCCGGCGCCATCCAGTGGGTGGCCAGCGATGGCGCGCTGGACAACACCGTGGACGATGCTCACATCGAAGGCCAGCGCAATGCGCCAATCATGCTGACCACCGACTTGTCGCTGAAGGAAGACCCGGCCTACCGCGAAATCTCGGAACGCTTTCTGGCCAATCCGGACCAGTTCGAAGATGCCTTCGCGCGCGCCTGGTTCAAGCTGACCCACCGCGACATGGGGCCGCGTGCACGTTACGTTGGCTCGGAAGTCCCGCAAGAAATGCTGTTATGGCAGGACCCATTGCCGGAAGTCGATCATCAACTGATCGATGCTGGCGACGCCGACAGGATCAAGGCAACGATCCTGGATTCGGGGCTGAGCGTGTCGCAACTGGTCCGCACGGCCTGGGCGTCGGCGGCAACCTATCGCGGTACCGACATGCGTGGCGGCGCCAATGGCGCGCGTCTGAGGCTGGAGCCACAAATCAACTGGCCGGCCAACAACCCGGATGAACTGAGCAAAGTGCTCGAAACGCTGGAAGGCATCCAGGCTGGGTTCAACAGCAACCAGTCTGGTGGCAAGCGTGTTTCGCTGGCCGACGTGATCGTGCTCGGTGGCGCCGCGGCGGTCGAAAAGGCCGCGCGCAATGCAGGTCATGAGATTGAAGTCCCGTTCCAGCCCGGCCGCACTGATGCCACCCAGGCAATGACCGATACTGAAGCGTTCGTCGTGTTGGAACCGAAGGCCGATGGATTTCGCAACTACTTCGGTAACGGCAGCCCACTATCTCCGGCCGAGGCGCTGGTCGATCGGGCCAGTCTATTGACGCTGACGGTGCCCGAAATGACTGTGCTGGTCGGCGGCATGCGCGCGTTGGGCGCCAACACCAATGGCGTCACCCATGGCGTGTTCACCGACCGTCCCGGCGTGCTCACCAACGACTTCTTCGTCAACCTGCTGGGCAACGGAACCGTCTGGTTAAAAGCTGATGAGGATGGCATCTACGAAGGCCGCGACCGCACATCCGGCGACCTCAAATGGACGGCCACCCCGGTCGACCTGATCTTCGGTTCCAACTCCGAACTGCGCGCGGTGGCCGAAGTGTATGCCGCCGCCGATGGCGCCGAAAAATTCGTCGAAGACTTTGTCACCGCCTGGCACAAAGTCCTGACCCTGGATCGCTTCGACCTGTAAAACATCCAGCAAGCGGCGATGCAACACCCGCATCGCCGCTTGTTCTCCCACCCGTCAACCGCCCACCGCCATACGACCGCCGACCGCCGACCGCCGACCCCCGACCCCCGACCACCGACCACCGCCCTCCGCCCACCGACCCACCTCAACCAATCAGTTCTTCCAACTTGGTCACAAATGGGGAGGGCCGGTCGCCCGTCATGATCAGGTGTTCAAGGGAGCGGGTCATGGCGACATACATCAGGCGTGCCTCGTCGGATTCTTCTGATCGGCCAAATGGCATGAAGCCGATGCCGGGAATGGCGACGACAGGGAACTCCAGGCCTTTGCTCGAATGCATGGTGAGGATTCTTACCTTGTTCGTGTCACCATCATCTGGCCTCCTCGTGGCCTGAGCCAGGGTTGGGATGCCGATGCGCGCGAGCTCCTTGCTGACCGCCTCGGCAATGAACCCGGCGCGACAGATCACAGCCATCGCGCTCCAGGGGTAGTCATTCTCGCGCTGGAGCTGCTGCATCTGCTTTGCGATGTATTCGGCTTCGCGAGTGAGATTGGGCAAGCGCACGAGCAGCGGCGCTGGGCCGTGGCGGCCGGCGGTTCTGGGCTCGATCAGGGGAATGCCGTCTTCTTCGGCTTCCTTGGGATCGAGAACCTCCTTGGCGAAGTCCGACGCCAGCTTGAGGATTTCGCTGGTGTTGCGATAATTGATGCGCAAAATCGTCGTTCGGCCGCGAGCCTGGATGCCGACACTGGAAAAGGTAAATTTCTTGCGCTCGGTGCCGTAGATGGACTGCGCATCGTCATAGAGCACAAGAACTGAATCAGTCTCGGGGTCCACCATTTGAACGACCAGTTGCAACCATTCGGGCTGGAAGTCATGGCCCTCGTCGATCATGATCGCACCATACTGTGCCGCGGGTATCTGGGTCTTGTTCACCGCATCGATCGTGTTCTGGACCAATGCTGCGGCGTAATCCGGGCCGTTACCGGGCAGCGCCACGTTGTAAGTGACACATTGCTCCCGGCACCATTTGTGGAAGTTGCGCACATGCACCTGGCCGGCCAGGTTGCGCTCGTGCATCATCAACTGCAGACGAGCGGCCAGGGTCTTGTTGTAGCACAACACCAGGATCGGCTTGCGCAAGGCCCTGGCCAGGTGCAAACAGCGATAGACGAGAATCAGCGTCTTGCCGGCCCCGGCCGCGCCATGGATGATCCGGTGGCCGCTACCCAGGCTGCGGGCCAGTTGCTCCTGCTTCAGATCCATGACCCGGATCATGTCGGGTATCGCCTCGACTGCCTTGACGCCTTCGGGCTCAACAGCACGGGTTGAGTCAAACAGGCTGCCCTGCTGGATGCGTACTTCCGGAAACATATGCCAGCGGACACGGTCGATCTGCGGCAGGCTCAACGGCGAGTGCGGAACATGCCGGAACATGGCCCAGAGCCGTTCCTGAAAGGCTTCTGCATCGACAGAAGCCGTCATTTCGTCCTGACAGATCACACGCCCTGGCGGAAACACCACGCCGAGGTCAGATTGCTGTTCGAATTGTCGGCGCGTGATGTTGGCCAGAATGACACCATAGCCCCACGGCACCAACAATCTGCCAGCGTACTGATGCCCAGGGGGAAAGGTGAGTTGTGGATCGCCCTCCAGTTGCTGCACGACGGCATGAGCGTAGCGCCGAGCCTGCTCCATCGGGCTGGTGACTTCCTTGAGGCCATTGTTGGTCATGATGGTGGCGGCCTGCCGGCTGATCCGCTGGATGGTGTCAAGGCGCCAGTCCTTGACTTCCAGGATCAGCACCCCGCGACGCGGATGCAGAATGACAAAATCAGGATGCAGGCCCCTCTCGCCAACGGGCACGTCGTACCAGCACAAGTAGTCATTCTCCAGATGACTTTCCACCCGCTCAGCAAAACGCCGTTCACCAGACGTCATACTTGAAAGCACGCTGCCAATGGCGGGTATCAAAGTTGTCATGCGATTTCCGTCCCCTTTGGTCTACCAGTGCGATATTAGCGCATCCAAGGCCGCAGAACAAAAGGGCAGGGCGGCCTCAAGTCCTGCATGCAGGCACTGACGAGTTGAGCGACCGCCGCCCTTGCCAATCACCAACACACCGACCACCCACCCGCCTCCCGTTTTGACATCATTCCTACACCAATGTACTTTCTACATCATAATTCGCACCCAGATCCAACTCCCTGACGAGCTCTATCGCGAAGCCAAGCGCATTGCCGCCGAACAGGAAATCAGCCTGGCCGAAGTGCTGCGTCGCGGCCTCGAACACATGCAGCGTATTTACCCGCCCGGGCGCAGCAGCACCCCGTGGCAACCGCCGGCACCGGACGAACTGGGGCAATTCCATGCCCCGCAAGAACACTGGCGTGAACTGGGCAACGCCTGAATTACTCTCCATAGACACCAAACGCCCCGGCCTTCCCCGCCGCACCATGTTCGACACCCGCATCGCCCTGACCCTCCGCCACCACGGCGTCACCCAATTCGCCACCCGCAACACAGCCGATTTCTAAACCTTCGGCTTCACCCACCTAATCAACCCCATCGACAACCCCTGCCAGGCCATCCACGATCGATAGCCAGCCGTCTACCATCTGCCGACCTCCGGCCTCGGAACTCAAAGAAGAGGTCGATTTGACACAAGACCGATCCTCCGCGCGCGATGTTTCTCTGTGAGGCTGCTATTGGACACCTGCGTCGTATGCCAAAAGAAACTCGCTCTGCAAGCGAAGCGCAGGTGAGAGTGCAAGGGCGGTTTGCGCCGAAAGACGCATAAAGCCCTGGAACGGAGCCGTCGCGCGTGGGGCGAAATCGCTTCTGATCTGAGTCTTTGATTGAAAGCCTTTGACCTTCCGCCCTTGATGGCGCCGAGCAGCGCGGGCAGCGCCAGCCCGCCTTTCAGGCAGCCAACTCGAACCGCACCTTCTTGCCTAGCGCCATGGCGGCACGCTCAATGGTCAACAAGGTTACCGAAGGGTTGTCCGGATCCAGCAATCGGTCAAGGGCAGAACGGCTGGTGCCCATCCGTCGTGCCATTTCCGATTTGGACAAGCCTTCTTTTTCCATCAGACCCTCGATCTGCCAGGTCAGAACACGCTTAATGGCAACAGCCTCTGCCTCTGCCAACAGCCCTTCTTCTTCCAGAAAATCGTCGAATTGGCTTCCATGGTGCTTGTTCATCTCAACTCTCCAGTTCTGCTCTTCGAGCACGAGCAATCTTCAGATCGGCTATGGGGGTCCTTTGCGACTTCTTGATGAATCCGTGCAGCAAGACCAGTTCCTTGCCCCCAACCGTAAACATTACCCTCGCATTTCTGCCATCAAGGCCGGATCGTACCTCCCAGAGCCCCTTTTCGAGTTTTCGCACCAGGGGCATTCCCAGTGGCCAACCGAACTGAACCGTTTTCAGGTCGATCCCGATCATTTTCCGATCTTCCTTCGGCAACTCTTTGAGCCAATCCCGGACTGGCTCGTTGCCAGCAGCGGTCCGAAAAAAGATCACGCTCAGCCTCAATTCCCTAGCCATGACTAGAGTGTACCTATTTTGGTGCACATTGCAAGATTGGACATCATCTCGTGTATTGTTTGCCGAGTGCGCTTTCAACCACCTCCCGAACGGACAGATGTTTGATGTGACAACCGGCCAAAATAGTTGTCGTCAACCGGGCTTGGCTGATCATGACCACCGACCACGGACATCTGACCTCCGGCTTTAGCGCCTTTAAAAGGCACAGCCGAGCAGCACAAGCCAGGGCGGAATCGAGGGAGCGTGTGTCTGAACGCAGCAATGCGAAGAGAGTTGAGCGACCGCCGTCCTGACTGAGCAGCGCCGGCAACGCAGTGTTGCTGCTTTGCCGAAGGCAAAAAGGCAACACGAAGTGCCGATCAGCGCGTGTAGGCAACGCAGGCTTTGCGGTTTTCGGCCTCAGCCGAAAGAAGCGAAACCGGAGTGCCGTTAAGCGCGTGCAGTGCCCGGCGGATCCAAGGGGTTGTGTGTCAGAGCTACGGGCAGCTGGAGGCTACCGGCTGGCGGGTGGAACTGATCTATCTGGCTCTGCCCAGTGTCGAGATTTCTCGACTGCGCGTTGCCGAACGAGTTGCCCATGGCGGTCATGATATAACCAGACAGGCAATCGAGCGTCGCTTTCCGCGCAGTATTGCCAATCTGCTTGATCACTTCGCGCCGCTGGTCAGCAGGACCCGCTGCTTCATGAATGCAGGCCCTCAGCCCGTATCGATATTCGAGCAGCAAGGAAACGAGATTCAGGTCCACAAACCGGATTTATTGGAGAATATGAAAAAGGATGCAGCGCCATGAAGCAGAAGTCACCAGACAACAACGCACTGCTTGACGCGCTGCGCCTCGCCGTCGACGAGGCGCTGGAAAGGAAACGCAGGTTGGGCCACTATGCCGTTTTCTGGGAGAACGGCGAGATTTTCATGGAGGGAGAAGATGCCCCTGTTCATGACCGCTACCCGACTACAAGGCCGCGGCGCGACCTCTGGATCGAAGAAGATCGTGATTGATCGCAGCCGAACGACGGCAGGTGAAGCATGGCGGATCCTCTGCCATTGACTTTATGCGTCCGACTTTATGCCTTTGACTCGTGGCTTTTGCCTGTAATCCTTTTACGTTCCGCCCTTGATGGCGCCAAGCGTCGCAGTGCCCAAGGGAGCGTGTGTTTGAGCGAAGCGCAGGTGGGAGTGCAAGGGCGGTTTGCGCCGTCAGGCGCATGAAGCCCTGGAACGGAGCCGTCGTGCGTGAGACCGAAACCGCCTTTCATCTTGTACAGAACTATCCCGAGGGCTCCCTCGGAAAAACCCCACCTTGCTTCAACCAGCCGATTCAGGCAAGCTACCCCCATTAGACAATAAAGGCGGGCGCCGTGAGGCTTGGGGGAATTCTTCTTTTGTTCTGGGCATCACTGGCTTTCGGCCAGGTTTACCAGTGGGTGGACGAGGATGGTGTGCGGCATTTTTCGGATCAGCCGCCGCCGGACGGTAAGGATTCGCGAGCTCGTCGAACCGGGTCCCTGTCCACTTATTCAGCACCTTCACAGCCGCGCTCCGACCCCGTGTTTGAACGAGAACAGCCCGCCCGCCTGACAGTGCGGCCAGCCAGTAGGCGAGGGCAATCGTCAACCCCAGCGCAGGATAAGCCGGGGAGGAACGAGTACCTTTGCCAAGCCTATCTGGACCAACTCGATTACATTCGCGCTCAGTTCAGAAAGGGTTATCGCGAGCCGCGTGGCAATCAGTTGCGTGCTCAGCGTCGAGAGTTGACGACTAAATATCAGAGTGAGTGCACTTGATGTTTCGCCCGGTTGCGGCAGTTCTCGCTGGTACCGGCGAAATCCACGACCAGTTCCTTACGCGATAATCCCGCTATCGTCAGCACCTTCCCAGGCAGCCAATTCCCCAGGCATACTGGGGCAATCTCGACCCAATGCTGCTAAAGTCTCTAAGCGAGCCGGTGACGGCTGAGCAGGAATACCCAAAAACAATAAGCGAATCAAGGGGGTGTCAATTGTCTCCGGACACGTTAGGCTCAATGCCGGCTATGATACGACCCGGTCGCTGGCGACCAAGGTCAGTTCGTTTGACCGTTCTCGGCGTGCACGTCGCCATGCACAATCGCCTTGGCGAGTTGAAAGGCCAAATGAAATGGCGTTAACAGAATCAAAAATTGAGCAAGCTTTGCTCGACAAGCTCCTAGATCTGAAATACACCTATCGGCCCGATATCCGAGATAAGGCCAGTCTGGAGCAGAACTTTCGCGACAAGTTCGAGACACTCAACCGTGTTCGCCTCACCAACGCCGAATTCGCCCGCCTGCGTGACGAGATTATCAATTCCGATGTCTTCCAGGCGGCCAAAACACTGCGCGAATACGGCTATTTTCAGCGCGAGGATGGCACCCCGCTGCACTACATGCTGGTCAACCTCAAGGACTGGTGCAAGAACGACTTTGAAGTCATCAACCAGCTCCGCATTAACACCGACAACAGCCACCATCGCTTTGATGTGATCCTGCTCATCAATGGGCTGCCGGTGGTGCAGATCGAACTGAAGACGCTGGGAATCAACCCGCGCCGAGCCATGGAGCAGATCGTCGAGTACCGCAATGAGCCCGGCAATGGTTACACCAACACGCTGCTGTGCTTCATGCAGTTGTTTATCGTCAGCAATCGCGTCAATACGGACTACTTCGCCAACAACCAGAGCCAGCATTTCGCCTTCCACGCCGACGAACGTTTTTTGCCCATTTACCAGTGGGCTGATGAAGAAAACCGCAAGATCACCCATCTCGACGACTTCGCCGACGCCTTCCTGGCCAAGTGCACCCTGGGCCGGATGATCAGCCGCTACATGGTGCTGGTGGCCAGCGAGCAGAAGCTGATGATCATGCGGCCTTATCAGATCTATGCGGTTAAAGCGATTGTTGACTGCATCCACCAGAACCGGGGCAACGGCTACATCTGGCACACCACCGGCAGCGGCAAGACGCTCACCTCTTTCAAGGCAGCCACCCTGCTCAAGGACAACCCGGATATTGAAAAATGCCTGTTCGTGGTGGACCGCAAGGATCTGGACCGCCAGACCCGCGAGGAATTCAACCGTTTTCAGGAAGGCTGCGTGGAGGAAAACACCAACACCGAAACCCTGGTGCGCCGCCTGCTCTCCGAAGACTACTCCGACAAGGTGATCGTCACTACCATCCAGAAGCTCGGACTGGCGCTGGATGAAACCAGCAAGAAAGCCCAGCAGAACAAGGACAAGGGCAGGCAGACCTACAAGGAGCGACTGGCCCCGCTGCGTGACAAGCGCGTCGTCATCATCTTCGACGAGTGCCATCGCTCCCAGTTTGGCGACAACCATCAGGCCATCAAAGCCTTTTTCCCCAAAGCGCAACTGTTCGGCTTTACCGGCACCCCTATCTTTGACGACAACGCCAGCTACAAGCAGATCGACGGCACCGTGGGCAGCTACCGCACCACCCAGGACATTTTCGAAAAGCAACTGCACGCCTACACCATCACCCACGCTATTGATGACCGCAATGTGCTGCGCTTTCATATCGACTATTTCAAACACGAAAGCAAGCCAGAAGCCGCGCAGGCAAATGACGCGGGCGACCTGTCTAAGGGCAAATCAAAGGCCCCATCCAAAAAAGCCAAGCCCGATCAGGCCCTGACCCAGCGCGCGGTGGTGGATGCCATCCTCACCAAACATGAGGCCGCCACCAACCAACGCCGCTTCAACGCCCTGCTGGCCACCGCCTCCATCAATGAAGCCATCGCATATTGTCGGTTGTTCAAGGATGTTCAGGCCCAGCACCAGGCCGAAGACCCGGATTACACCCCGCTCAATATCGCCTGCGTCTTCTCGCCCCCGGCCAATGGCGACAAGGATGTGAAGCAACTCCAGGAAGACCTGCCCCAGGAGAAGGCCGACAACCAACAGGAGCCGGAGCAAAAAAAGGCCGCCCTGCAAGAGATCATTGCCGACTACAACGCCCAGTACGGCACCAGCCATACGGTGAACGAGTTCGACCGCTACTATCAGGACGTACAGCAGCGCATCAAGGATCAGCAATACCCCAACAGCGACCTGCCCCATAAAAGCAAGATCGACATCACCATCGTGGTGGACATGCTGCTCACCGGCTTCGATGCCAAGTACCTCAACACCCTGTACGTGGACAAGAACCTCAAGCACCACGGCCTGATTCAGGCTTTCTCCCGCACCAACCGCGTACTCAACGACACCAAGCCCTACGGAAACATCCTCGACTTTCGCGGCCAGGAGCAGTCCGTGGACGATGCCATCGCCCTATTCTCCGGAGAGGACATCAACCGCTCCCGCGAAATCTGGCTGGTGGACCCAGCGCCGACGGTCATTGAAAAATACGAACAGGCCGTCAACGCCATCGAGCACTTCCTCACCGAAAAGGATGTGGTGGCCGAACCCAAAGGCGTCTACAACCTCAAGGGCGATACTGCACGCGTCGAGTTCGTAAACCGCTTCAAAGAAGTGCAGCGCCTCAAGACCCAGCTCGACCAGTACACCGACCTGGACGAAGAACAAAAAGCTCGGATCAACAGCGTACTGCCCGAGGATGACCTGCGTTCCCTGCGCGGCGCCTATCTGGAGACCGCCCAACGCCTCAAGGAGCAGCAGGGCAAAACCGGCGAGCAAGCCTCGCCAGATCAAGACGCCATCGAACAATTGGATTTCGAATTCGTGCTCTTCTCCTCGGCACTGATCGACTACGACTACATCATGGGCCTGATCGCCCGCTTCAGTCAGGACAAGCCCGGCAAAAAGACCCTGCGCCGCGACCAGCTTATCAACCTGCTGGCCGCCAGTAGCAACATGATCGACGAGCGCGAGGACATCATCGCCTACATCAACACCTTGGAAGCCGGCAAGGGCCTGAGCGAGGCCGATATCCGCGACGGCTATCAGGCCTTTAAGGCACAAAAGGCCCACAATGAAATCACTGCCCTGGCCGACCGCCACGGTCTGGATCGCGACGCCCTGCAAGCCTTTGTGGACGGCATACTGGACCGCATGATTTTTGACGGAGAACAGCTCAGCGACCTGTTCGAACCGCTAGAACTGGGCTGGAAGGCGCGCAGCAAGGCCGAATTGGCGTTGATGGAAGAATTGGTGCCGCTTCTGAAAAAACAGGCCAGCGGGCGCGAGATATCGGGGTTGGCGGCGTATGAATAACGAAATAGTTAAACCCGTCGAATTCGACGGGAGAAGAAACAGTCTTGACGCCATTGCTGACCATTTTGCCTGCGTCGGAAAAATGGTCAGATCCTACACAGGCAACCATTTTGTTAACGTCAACAAAATGGTCGAACATGGCTTTGGAAGACAGCGCAAGATCAAACGGCAGTCCAGCCATCTGTGGCCGTCATTCCCGCGTAGGCGGGAATCTAGCGGCGTTAAAGCACAAAGCAGTGATCTGGATGGGGTAGAAAATTGATGGGCAAGAAGCAAGCATTGGCTCCCCGGTTGCGGTTTCCTGAGTTTCGGGATGCGGCGGAGTGGGTAAAGTCGTTGCTTGATGATATTTGCCATATGCAATCTGGTAAATTCATTGCAGCAGCAGAAATTTCATCGAACTTTGAAGATGGTATGTTCCCTTGCTTCGGCGGTAATGGTTTGCGAGGCTACACGAAGACGTACAATCAATCCGGTCGATATTCGCTTATTGGTCGACAAGGAGCACTTTGCGGTAACGTAAATCTAGTCGACGGGAATTTTTATGCAACCGAGCATGCCGTCGTAACAACGCCCAAGTCAGGGATAAGCACGGACTGGCTTTTCTATAACCTTACCCTTCTTAATCTCAATAGGTTTGCCACTGGCCAGGCCCAGCCGGGTCTTTCTGTGGAGGTTCTTGACAAAGTCCCTTGCGCTGTCCCAAGAGATGAGAAAGAACAACAAAAAATCGCCGATTGCCTCTCGTCGCTTGATGCGCTGATCGCCGCCCAGGCAGAAAAGATCGACGCCCTCAAGACCCATAAAAAAGGTCTGATGCAGCAGCTCTTCCCCCGCGAAGGCGAAACCGTCCCCCGCCTGCGCTTTCCCGATTTTCGGGATGCGGGGGAGTGGGAATGGAGGCCGTTGGGCGAGATCGCGGAGATTAAGCTTGGAAAGATGCTGGACAAGAAAAAGCATCGTTCCGGCCATCTTCTTCCATATCTAAACAACCTGGCTGTTCGATGGAACGATTTCGATACGTCGGACCTTCCTAAAATGTACTTCGATATTGATGAGCTAGAGAAATATGATCTCGCAAGGGGTGACGTGATCGTTTGCGAAGGCGGCGAACCTGGGCGATCGGCGGTGTGGGACGGGCGCCTGTCGGATATGAAGTTTCAGAAGGCCTTACACCGAGTCCGCTTTCAGATCCAGTTCGTGCCGCACTTGCTCGTACACTACCTAGAAACGATTGCAGGGGCTGAGACCTTCGAGTCACTATTCACTGGTGGTGGTATCAAGCACTTGACTCGTCAGACGTTCGCAATTCTGCCCATTCCAGTAGCATCGCCCGCCGAGCAGGGCTGCATCGCCAACTGCCTCTCTTTCCTTGATGCGCTGATCTCCGCACACAAGGAAAAGCTCGATTTTCTCAAGGCTCATAAAAAAGGCTTGATGCAGCAGCTATTTCCAATGCAAAAAACAACCTGATTGCTCAAGGATAATCATTCATGAAAATCATTGAAGCTACGATTCATCACCTGCAGAAGTCTGCTCATACTCATGGCGAAGGTTCCGTTACCACTAAACTGCGTGAAAATAACTTGCCAGTTGATGAAACACTGGAAGGCATTTGCCGCGACTTGCTCGCTTTATACAATCGCTCGATCGACAGTTCTGGCACCTTTGGCAGCAACCCTAATACATATATTTTCCCGGTTCGCTTTGGTGAATACTTGCAAGGAGCATTGGATTTTTCTGGCTTGAGTGAGGCGGCAGTCGATTTGATTGCAAACCAAATGGCTGGCTCTCGACTGGCTAACGGCGGATACGCACTATTTCTGCGTTACCAAGAGCCGCCGAATGAATTTCTTCTCATTGCGATGCTCAAACTAAAGCCGGGAGCAGGAATTGACGAAGAGAGCTTAGGCTTGCTGCCGACATTGCATATCGACTTGGATCTATTAAATGAAGCGGCCCGTATCAATATTACGCGTTTCCAAGAAAGTGAAGAGCCATACCTTACTTTCATCAAGGGTGCCCGCAGGTCTTCGGATGTAACCGAATACTTTCGTAATGCACTCGGCTGTCAGAGTTACACCAATTCAGCCGAGCAGACAAAGCAGCTCATTCGCGCTGCCGATGATTTCGTTAGCCAGCGTGAAGACCTGGAAACCGAAGAAGAAAAAAGGCATGAACGACTGGAAACCCGCCGTAGATTATTTGAGTGCCTGCAACAAAACCGTGAAGAAGTTGCCTTGGATACGGCTGCAGCGGCTATTTATCCTCCTGAACCCAACGACTTTGTCACATTTAGCCAGGCTGAATCCGAAGGTGAGCGTAAATATGTATTTGATGTAAGGTTCAAGCCGGATAGAAGGACGGCATTAAGACTCAAAAGGATCAGTGGCAGTATGGGCACAGTTCGTATCAGTTTTGATGTCGAGGATGTACGGTCAGGAACGGTTGGATATAACCCACAGCTTGATGCGGTCATCATCAAGCATCCATCTGACAAGCTCAAACAAGAAATCATTGAAAATGACGATGCAATTGCCAACTGATCCACACGACTTTGCGCTCTGGCTATTCGATAACCTGGAGGAGTTGTCGCCTGTGGGTGACACGGCTTTATGGGAAGGCAAGCTACCCGCTGATATCGATTTTGCTACGGTTGAATCGCACTTGGAGAGTCTGGACACATCTCTGGCTGGGGCATGCCGCACAGATACTCGTGTTCTAGAGTTCTATCCATCTCATGTTCATGTATATGAAAGTATTGAGCAACTTCTTGGTAATGCCTCGAATCGGAAAAATGTACCTTCGCGGTTTACCTTGCGGGATATAAATTTCTCTTATCCCTCCACGAATGATTCATCAGAGATACCTGAGCAGGTATCGCAATACATGGATTCTGTTCGTCTTTTCTCGGTTCTGAGCAAGTTGTCTGATGTTCAAAATGGTGGACTCCTTTTCGTACAGAGTCACGATGCCCAGCTTACAATCATTCCTGAGTTTTCCTCGGAAGACCTCCGTTCATTAACGTCATTTCCTAGTTTTGCAGCAGAGTTTTCCAATGAGGAGTCTCACGCCGAACAAAAGCGCTCTATTGTTCGATCTGTCTTGATTGAGCAATTCAGGCCATGCAGGAGCGTACCACTCTCCGATGTGATTGATAAATTTGAAGAAATAGCCAGAGATGCCAGGCATTCACTTGCTATGTATATGGCGGAGTTCTCAGTTGCCAAAGTTAAGAGCGAAGTGGAGCGCCAGAATCTGGACGATACCTTGAGTCTGAGCAAGACGCTCTCTGAAATTCAGAATCAATTGCTGGCGTTGCCTGCTGCCATTTTGTTAGCTGGTGCGACAATCAAAATTGGAGAGGAACTACGGAACTATGCAGTGCTAGCTGGCATTGTAATTTTCACCATTTTTATTCTGATATTGGTATCTAATCAACGGCACTCCATCGACGCTATTAGCGCGCAAATTACACGCCGAAAAGAAAAGATTAAGAATATGCCCAGTGATAGTAGCGCCGAAGTATTGCCACTGTTTGAGCCACTTGAATCACGTGTCGAAAAGCAAATGCGTACTCTGTGTTTGATTAAATATGTCATCTTGGCTGTAGTTGCACTTGTTGCTCTGGCAGTGATCGGCGTAAGTCACGAGGGAGTGGTGACGAATATTCTTGAGTGGGCTAGAGCTTGTATCGAGATTGAAGGCGATATAAATAAATCTGTGAATGTTGAGCCATGACCCGCAAACTCCCCATCAACCTGTCCTCCCTGCCCCACCACCGCGCGATCGAAAGCGAGGGGTGGAGTACAAGGCGGGCTGGCACCCTGAAAAAATGCTCAGTGTAAACGATGTCAATTCAGCGGTTGGGCCTATTCTGGCGAGGGTGGCCTCATGACTAGCACTTCTTTCGACAACCTCGACAATATTGCGACCCACCTGCGCGAACGGCTGAAGCAGAAGAAGTACATCCTGCTGTTTGCCTTCAATGGTACCGGCAAGACGCGCCTGTCCATGGCTTTCAAGGAGCTGGGTAAGCAAGGTGATGGTGAGGAAGAAGCCCGCGACACCCTCTACTTCAACGCCTTCACCGAAGACCTGTTCTACTGGGATAACGACCTGGAGAATGACGCCAAGCGGGTGTTACGTCTGAATCGCGACTCCCACTTCTTCGACGGCCTGCAAGAACTGGAAATGGAAAACCGCGTTGGCCCGCTGCTGGCGCGCTATGCAGATTTTGACTTCCTGATTGACTACGACACCTGGGAAATCACCTTTTTCCGAGAGCACGACGCCGACGGCGCGCCCATTCCCATCAAGGTCTCACGTGGCGAGGAGAATATCTTTGTCTGGTGCTTCTTTCTCGCCGTTGCCCAGTTGGCGGTGGATCAAGAGGAAGGCTCACCTTACGCCTGGGTGAAGTACCTGTATATCGACGACCCCATCTCATCGTTGGACGACAATAATGCCATCGCCGTGGCCAGCCACCTGGCGCAACTGCTGAAGAATGCTAACGGGCAGATCAGAACAGTCATCTCCACGCACCATCATCTGTTCTTCAATGTGATGTGCAACGAGCTGAGCAATGCGGTCAAAGGCTTTCTGAGCAAGGAGGCCGACCATTTCCGGCTGGCGGATACCGGTGAAACACCACGCTACCATCATGTTGCCCTGCTGAAACAGCTGCACGAGGTGGCGAATTCCGGTGAGGTCTATACCTACCACTTCAATATCCTGCGCAATATTCTGGAAAAGACGGCCACCTTCCACGGGTTCCGCAACTTCTCCGCCTGCATCAAGCAGGACAACAACGACCCCGACGGCATTCTCCACGCCCGGCTGGTCAACGTGCTCAGCCACGGCAATTATTCCCTGTATGAGCCACAGGAGATGTTGCCGGAGAACAAGGATTATTTCCGCAAAATTCTGCGTGACTTTATGGACAACTACCGCTTTAACCCGGAACTCTTCCCAGTTGTGGAGGAGGCTCAGGCATGACTCCCAAGCTCCCCATCAACCTCATCTCCCTGCTCCACCACCGCACCATCGAAAGCGAACGGGTGGAATACAAGGCGGGTTGGAACCCAGAGGCGGTGCTGCACAGCATCTGTGCCTTTGCCAATGACTTTCACAATTTGGGTGGCGGTTATGTGGTGGTGGGGGTTGCGGAGCAGAACGGTAAACCCGTCTTGCCGCCCGCAGGTTTGCAGCCGGAACAGATTGACCGCATCCAGAAGGAGTTGCTGAACCTGGGTAATGCGGCGATTCAGCCGCCTTATCACCCCCTGACGGCCACTTATGAAGTGCAGGGCGAACTGATTCTGGTGTTGTGGGTGCCGGGTGGGGAGACCCGGCCCTACAAGGCTCGGGTGCGGTTGGGTGGCAAAAACGCGGATTGGGCGTTTTATCTGCGCAAGCACACCAGCACCGTACGCGCCAAAGGAGCCGATGAGCGGGAGCTGTTGTCGCTGGCCGCGACAGTTCCGTTTGATGATCGCTATCGGCAGAGTGCCAGTCTTACCGATCTGTCACCGCATTTGATGCGCGAATTCCTGCAGGAAATTGGCAGCGAGCTGGCGGGCGAAGCAGCCAGCCTGGATGTGGAGGCGCTAGGCCGCCGCATGAATGTGGTGGGCGGCCCGGCGGAGATGGCATTTCCCAAGAACGTTGGGTTGCTGTTTTTTAACGATCACCCTGAGCAGTTTTTCCCGGCGACCCAGATTGATGTGGTGTATTTCCCCGATGGCCCGGGCGGTGACCGCTTTGAGGAAAAGGAATTTCGCGGCCCGTTGGGGCGCATTACCCGCGATGCGGTGGACTACATTGCCCGCAATTACCTGAAGGAAGCAGTGATCAAACACCCGGATCGCCCCCAGGCGGAGCGTTTCTGGAACTATCCGTTGGCGGCCATTGAAGAGGCGGTGGTGAATGCGGTGTATCACCGCTCCTATGAAATCCGCGAGCCAATTGAGGTGCGCATTACTCCCGATGAGTTGGTAGTGCTCAGCTTCCCCGGCCCGGATCGCTCCATCCGCATGGAAGACCTGCAGGCAGGCCGCGCCGTCAGCCGCCGCTACCGCAACCGCCGTATCGGCGAGTTTCTTAAGGAGCTGGATCTCACCGAAGGCCGCTCCACCGGCATACCCAAAGTTCTGCGGGTGATGCAAACCAACGGCTCCCCGCAGCCACGCTTTGAAAGCGACGACGAGCGTAGTTCGTTTCTGATCCGCTTGCCGGTGCATGAAGGGTTCGCTGCGGATGCCGCCCCCGAAGTCACCCCCGAAGTCACCCCCGAAGTTGGCAGGCTGCTTGAGGTATTGCAGGGCGAAATGGGACGCGCAGAACTGATGCAAGCCTTGGGATTGAAGGACGAAAAGCACTTTCGAGAACACTATCAGCAGGCGGCTATTGGCCAGGGGCTTATAGAGATGACTATCCCCGACAAGCCCCGCAGTCGCCTTCAGAAATACCGGCTGACGGGGGAAGGCAAGGCATTGCTCAACGAGAGACAATCATGAATCAACGACCGAGCAATTCTCGGTTGATCACTTGAGAGAACCAAGTACATGACCAAAGAACAACTAAGCCAACTGGGCAAGACCCTCTGGGCCATCGCCGACGACCTGCGCGGGGCGATGAATGCCGACGATTTCCGCGACTACATGCTGTCGTTCCTGTTTCTGCGCTACCTCTCCGACAATTTCGAGACGGCGGCGAAAAAGGAACTGGGCCCGGACTACCCCAATCTTGATAAGGAAGACCGGCGCCCCCCGTTGGCGGTCTGGTACGCGGGTAACGCCGGGGATGTGCCCACTTTTGAAAAACAGATGCGTCGCAAGATGCACTATGTGATTCATCCGGATTACCTTTGGAGCAGCATCTACGAGCGCGCCCGCACCCAGGACGCCGAGCTGTTGCAAACCCTGGAGCGGGGGTTCAACTACATCGAGAACGAATCCTTCGCCAGCACCTTTCAAGGCCTGTTTTCCGAGATCAACCTCAACTCGGAAAAGCTAGGCCGCACACCCAAGGCGCGCAACGACAAGCTCTGCACCATCATCACCAAGATTGCCGAGGGGATCGCGCAGTTCTCCACCGACAGCGACATTCTGGGCGATGCCTACGAGTACCTGATTGGCCAGTTCGCGGCCGGCTCCGGCAAGAAAGCCGGGGAATTCTACACCCCGCAAAGCGTTTCCACCATCCTCTCGCGCATCGTCACGCTGGACAGCCAGGACCCCGCCACCGGCAAGAAGAAAAAGCTCAACAACGTGCTGGACTTCGCCTGTGGCTCGGGGTCGCTACTGCTCAATGTTCGCAAACAGATGGGGGCGCACGGCATCGGCAAGATCTTCGGGCAGGAAAAGAACATCACCACCTACAACCTGGCGCGCATGAACATGCTGCTGCACGGCGTCAAGGACAGCGAGTTCGAGATTCACCACGGCGACTCCCTGACCAACGATTGGGATTTGCTCAACGAAATGAACCCGGCCAAGAAGCTCCAGTGCGATGCAGTGGTGGCCAACCCGCCGTTCAGCTACCGCTGGCAACCCAATGAGGCGCTGGGCGAGGACTTTCGCTTCAAGAACTACGGCCTCGCGCCCAAGTCCGCCGCAGATTTTGCCTTTCTGCTGCACGGCTTCCACTTCCTCGGCGACGAGGGCACCATGGCCATCATCCTGCCCCACGGCGTACTCTTCCGTGGCGGCGTGGAGAGCCGCATCCGCACCAAGTTACTTAAAGACGGTCACATCGACACCGTCATCGGCCTGCCGGCCAACCTGTTCTTTTCTACCGGCATTCCGGTGTGCATACTAGTTTTGAAGACGTGCAAGAAGCCGGATGATGTCCTCTTCATCAACGCAGCCGAACACTACGAAAAGGGTAAAAGGCAAAATCAGCTTCAGTCAGAGCATATTGACAAGATCATCGAGACCTATCAGTACCGCAAGGAAAATGAGCGATACGCCCGCCGAGTAGGTATGGAAGAGATCGAGAAAAATGAATACAACTTAAATATTTCGCGCTACGTAAGCACCGCCGAGCCAGAGCCGCAGATCGATTTGGCCACAGTCCACACGCAATTGGGCGACATCGCGAAACGGATTGCCGAGGCAAGCGAAACCCACAACCAGTACTTGAAGGAACTTGGTTTGCCGCCTGTTTGAGGCCACCCTTTGCGCGAGGCGATCGGTAGATTATGAACTGCGAGTTCAACGACAATAGGAGAGTGGCGAACAATGGATACTAAGAACGCTAAACCCGAAGGCGGCCGGATCCCGCGCCTATTAGTTTGTTTGATCAAGCTACCACGTCAAAACCAGGACAGGCACCAACTGAGGATCCCGCCCAACTTCGAGAACCAGGTGAGTGTGGATGGCCTCCACGCATCCACGCCTTCCTTCAGCCGATGATTTCTTGATGAAATCCGGCACTACGTAGCCGGCTTGATAGGATTTCCAATCTCGAGGCACGACAAAACCCGGCATGCGCCGGTGAGAATCGTGCTCGGTTTGATTTTCAGGGTCAGGCAGGTCGTTCGCGTAGAATCTTTCTCGCTACTTGGCTGGCGACACCCTTCATCCTTGTCGGAGCGGAGAAAAAGTGAAAGGTGAAAGGTGAGAGGTGAAAGGGATAAGGAAAAGGCGGGCTGGCGATGATGCTCGGCGCCATCGAGAGCGGGAGGTCAGCTCTGTCGGCTGGTGATAGTATAGGGTCTTGAATTTGGACATAGTTTTGGGAATATATGATGATATGGGCCTCTAGTCAGCTGATTTTATTACGTTTTATGTGATACTTTTTGGGCATTTTGATGGACAAATTGGCGGACAATTTGACTAGGGGCTTTGCGTGGAGCGAGATTGAACTGCGCGTGGAAACCGAGCGCTTTGGCCCGTTCCGGTTTCAGGCAGGGGTGGACCCACAGGCGCTGGCGCTACCCTTGCAGCGCGTTCAGGATGCTCAAGAGCGATTCCGGCGCAGCGGGCTTTCTCAGGTTGCCGTCGAACTGGAGCGCGAGGTGCTGGCCAGCTCGATCTTTGGCACGAACACGATTGAGGGTGGAGAACTGTCCGAGGAGGAAACTGCCGCGGCGATGGATCTTTCGCCGCATGAAATCGAAAATATCGAGCAGCAGCGCGCGCGCAACATGCGATCTGCCTACGACTTTGCGCTCGAACAGAGTCAGGATGAGGAATGGGAATTATCGCCGGACTATATCCGTGAAATTCACCGGCTGGTATGTCATGAGTTACCGCATGAGCGAAACCGACCCGGGCTGCTTCGAGACAATCCTAAAAACCAGGTAACCCGGGTTGGTGATGCCGATCACGGCGGCGTCTACAAGCCGCCGCAGAATGGGCGCGATGTTTCGATGTTGCTCGATGCCCTTTGTGACTGGCACCAGCAACTTGACCAGGCAGGCTGCCCGGCTCCCGTGCGGGCGCCCGTGATCCACATTTACTTCGAGCTCATCCATCCCTTCTGGGACGGCAATGGCCGCGTTGGCCGTGTACTCGAAGCATCAATTCTGCTGAATTCCGGGTTTCGCTATGCGCCATTTGCTATGGCCCGCTTTTATCTTCAGCACATCCACCGCTACTTTGCGCTATTCAATAGCTGCCGAAAGGAAGCTGAGAAGAAACATGCTCAGCCCAATCAGGACTTCGTGACGTTTCACCTGCACGGCTTGCTGGAGGTGATCAACAAGTTGCATGATCGCGTCAATGAGATGGTGGCGCACCTGCTTTTCCTCCATCAGGTTCGCAAGGCGCTGGATGACAAGCGCATCAACCAGCGCCAGTACGCCATTGTCGACTTTGTGATCAAGGCAGGCCGGCCCCTGGATCTTCAGAAATTGCGCGAGGAAACCTGGTACAAAGCGCTCTACGAAAAGCTGACCGACAAGACCCGTCGCCGCGATCTGGACCGTCTGCGAAAACACGAGCTGATCCAGCTGGACGAAGACAAAAAGCTATGGTCGGGTCACATCGATATCCATGAAAGCCAGAGCAAGAAAGGACACAATAAAGCTGAATGACATCGGCAGCCGGCGGTCGGTGATCGAGAAAGCGCACTATGCTCAGACATACGCTCCCTTGTTTCCGCCTGGTATTGCACGCGCTTAACGGCACTCCGGCTTCGCTTCTTATCTGAGGGGTTCGCAAATGCAGAGCCTGGTCCGGGGCCCCGTACCAGTCCTGGACCATTGCCCGCATGCGGGTCATCGGATGGGACCTATCTCAAGGGTGGCCTGAGTCGCGCTGCTCCTTGAGCCAGATTGGCAGAGGTTTGGAGACGGTCGCCGACCCGTAGAAGAAAGTGCCATGGTAGGCGGGGCTGTCGGCCCAGTCGGTGTTGAGAGGTTGCAGGTAGATGCCGATTTTGCGTTCCGGCATGGCGGCGACGGGGGTGACCTTGCATTCGGGGGTGCATAACCAGGCCTGGCCACCAGACTGCGCGTTGCGCAGGCTGATCACCGGGTGGTGGGGTTCAAGTTGAACCACCATGGAGCGGAAGTCCTTATCCCAAGGTGCACCGGGTGCGGCGAAAGCGTGTGCGTTACCTGCCAGGATGATCACATACTCGTGGTCCGCTGCCAGGGCGCGATGCTGGCCGATGATGTCGGCCATATGCCCATCGCGGTCATTGGGCGTGGTGCGTTGATTGAACGGAATGTCGTAGGCGAAGAGGGTCAATTGCCCCGGGTGAATGCCGGACAGCCGACCCGCTCGTTGCAGCAGGGCCGCCATCGCTATGCCATTGCGGGCATCGTTGCCCTCACGCCACTGGCGCAAGGCCAGCAGTGCCTCGTGCAGTTCATCCTCGTCCTGCAGCAGCTTGGCGGCATTCAGGGCATCGGTATCGTCACTGTCGAACTCCAGGCCCAGGCGAACGGTGTGGCCGGACTTCAGCAGGGTTTCGACCTGGTCGCCGACGAAAGCCGGAATTTCGTTGATGCCATGCAATTCGCCGAACACGATGATGTGGTCTGACGGCAGATCGATGATGTCAGTCGGTTCGGCGCCGGTGTTGACGGCGGCCAGGAGCGCGGCTGCAGCAAGCAATGACTTGATCATGTGTGGATTCCGTTGGGGTCGATCCGTTGACGGTTTTCGGGGACGGTTTCTGGGCCAGGCTGTCCGATTATACTCTTCGGGCTCTGGCCGACCACTTAATGGCTCTCCACGTCTGCCAATATGAACACGGCGGTGCTCAACTCTCTTCGCTTTGCTGCGTTCAGACACACGCTCCCTCGTTTCCGCCCTGCCTTCCACGCGCTTAACGGCACTCCGGCTTCGCTTCTTTCAGCTCGCGCTGAAAACCGCAAAACCTACGTTGCCTACACGCGCTGATCGGCACTCCGTGTTGCCTTCTTGCCTTCGGCAAACCAGCAACACTGCGTTACCGGCGCTGCTCGGCTGTGCCTTTTGAAGGGCGCTAAAGCCAAATTCACAGGCGGAAGGTCGAAGGCTTACGACCAAAACCCCCAGGTCACTGGTCACCGGCCGGGAGGGGACAGCGTACTCCGGCAACCGATACATGAAATGATCTCAATCTTGCAATGTGCACCAAAATAGGTACACTCTAGATATGGGCGGTGAATTGAGGCTGAGCGTGATCTTTTTTCGGACCGCGGCTGGCAAAGAGCCGGTCCGGGATTGGCTCAAAGAGTTGCCGAAGGAAGATCGGAAAGCGATCGGGATCGACCTGAAAACGGTTCAGTTCGGTTGGCCGCTGGGAATGCCCCTCGTGCGCAAACTCGAGAAGGATCTCTGGGAGGTGCGATCCAACCTCGATGGAAGAATAGCGAGGGTAATGTTTACGGTTGTGGGCGAGGAGTTGGTCTTGCTGCACGGATTCATCAAGAAGTCGCAAAAGACCCCAATGGATGATCTGAAGATTGCTCGTGCTCGAAGAGTAGAACTGGAGAGTTGAGATGAACAAGCATCATGGAAGCCGATTTGACGATTTCCTGGAAGAAGAAGGGCTGCTGGCAGAGGCAGAGGCTGTCGCCATCAAGCGGGTTCTGGCTTGGCAGATCGAAGGTCTGATGCAAAAGGAAGGCTTGTCAAAATCGGAAATGGCGCGACGGATGGGCACCAGCCGTTCTGCCCTGGACCGATTGCTGGATCCTAACAATCCTTCGGTAACCTTGTTGACCATTGAGCGCGCCGCCATGGCGCTGGGCAAGAAGGTGCGGTTTGAGTTGGCTGCCTGAAGATCGGGGGAAAGGTGAAAGGTGAGAGGTAAAACGCTTGACTTGGCGTCGCTCATACTCCGAGTTCAACAATCTGCTGAATTCGCTGGATAACCTTTTCCGACCGCCCGACTGAAGCGCCAGACGCTTCGAGGTGCCCCGGTAGGGCCTGTCGGAAATCCACGTTCGCAAGGAGTTGCGTCAGTTGGTCGACAAGGTAGGCCACCAGCTCCGGTGCCGAGCAGGAGATTTCATCAACGATTTCTGGGCGACCATCAAGGACCGTGATAATGTCCTCCATGTCTTCACTAGCCAGGTAATCGACTTCTCCACGGGAGTGAAATGCCTCGAACTTCGTGGCCAGAAAGCATGGCGCTGTGGCCAGGCGAATGACTCCCCCGGAGGGCAGTTTGTATTGCTGCGCGGTAGCGATTGTATGGTCGTACCAGCGATTGCTGAAGCCGATGATTGACTCATCAGTGGGCATGACATCCAGAATCAGGTCATCCAGCCGCCAGCGACAAATAGGCGCGCCTTCTGACGTATCCTCCATGAAACCCTGCTCGCGAAGCAATTTTCCAAGCCGATGGTATTCAGCACGACTGTCGAGCCGAACAATGGCATCGATATCGATACTAACGCGTGCCGGGGGTGACGCTGGATCGCTGACCATGAGCACCGTCGTCGAGCCTCCTAGAAACACAAAGCGATCGACCAACTCGGCCAGTTTTTCCACCGTGCTTTCGAGCAGGCGAACATTTGGATGCACTGTCATGCAGCTCGAATCCGATCATGCAGTAACTCGATTGCCATCTTGCGCTCTCGGCTGCGGCCACCGCGGATAGCATCAACCAGCGCCAACAATTCATAGAGGCGGTGATCCTTCCGGGCAGCGACGGGAACGGAACGATATAGGGGGCTGAAGCTTTCTCCACGGACGGTTCCTTCTGAGCTTGGCCAGACCGGCAGCGCCCACTCTTCGCTACTCATCATCTGGGCCAGCGGCGGAGCCGCCCAGGCCGTGGGTATACCTCGGGCGATCTCTCCACGTTCTGGCACGAAAACATAGCGAACACCATGTGCAAGGAACTCCAAAAGGTTGCGCTGCATTGGAACAGGCCGAGAACGGTCGCTGATCAAAATCCCGGCTCTCAGGGCCCGTTTCACTGCCGCGTGGGTTTCTCCCTGCCCGAGTCCCAGGGAATCCGCCAGACCGGCGTAACGCCAGGCCTCATTACCCAAAACGGACAGCTTCAGCGCGACCATCAAGTCCTGCGGTTTTAGCTGCATATCGTTCTCTATTCTGGATTCTGGAATAGAGAATACAGGCCTTGCTTCTGAAATACCAGAGCAAATTCGCGGGCGAGTTCAATTGTTTGGTGGTGATTATCGCTCTGGTCTGCAGACCTACCTTGAGCGCTTGATGCGTCGGTATGGCAAAGTACAGCCATTAGGAGTTGCGTGAAGCTGCCATGTCTAGAAGAACAAGCCCGATAGAGGATTTGCTGACGCTAGTTGCCAGGATGCCCTGGCCGGTGGGGGTGGCGCTAGCGATCGCCAGCTTTATCGGCTTGCGGGTTTTCCTGCACAGCCAGGCTGTCACGGTTTCCGATCCATCCGACTTAGCTCATATTGCGTTTAGCAGTGCGGCGACTACGCTGGCCATGGTCGGTCAGTTCATCTTGCCAGGGCTTTTTCTGATTGCTGCGCTGGCTTCTTTTTTCAAGCAACGCAAGAGGGGCGCGATTTTCCAGGCGGCGAGTTCGGAGCCCACGCACGGCGTGGCTGTGCTGAACTGGTCGGAGTTCGAGACGCTGGTCGCTGAATTGTTCCGCCATCGTGGTTTTTCGGTGAGCCACTCTGGGCGGGCGGGGCCGGACGGTGGGGTGGATATTGAGTTGAAGCGGGGTGCGGAGACTTACCTGGTGCAGTGCAAGCACTGGCGCGCTCGCAAGGTGCCGGTGATGACGGTTCGAGAATTATATGGCGCCATGACGGCGGCTCAGGCAGCCGGCGGGTTTGTTGTCACTTCCGGCACGTTCACCGCTGACGCTGGGCGTTTCGCAGATGGCCGGAATATCGAGCTGGTTGACGGTCACACGTTAGCCCGATTTTTGGCCCAGCATGGCGAGCCGTCGCTAGGTGGGGAATTACCGATTGAAACAAGCTCCGCACCCGTGGATTGCCCCAAATGCGGTGCCACGATGGTCAACCGGGTTGCGAAAAAAGGGCTATCTTCCGGCAATCGCTTCTGGGGTTGTCCAAAATTTCCCGCATGTCGGGGTACTCGGCCTTTGTAGATGCTTGGAGCGGGGGAAAGGTGAACGAATCCAGAACAGAATTCGCCTGGTGCTGCAGTATCCAGGGCTTGACAGAGTAAGGGAAATTCCTTACATTTGGCGAAATCGCCGCCACAAAGTTCGAGGAATTTGTCCATGTCGGGTATCCATCAAAAAGCCACGCTGACTTCCAAAGGGCAGATCACCTTGCCCAAGGCGATCCGGCAAACACTGGGCGTGAATTCGGGCGACAAACTTTCCTTCGAACTGCGCGGCAGTGAAGTGGTCATGACCCGCGCCGATACCGAACACGAGGATCCCGCCATTGGTGCGTTCCTTGACCTGCTCGAAAAGGACATTCGTCAGGGCAAGCATGTTCGCGGTGTGCCGGACGACCT
Source organism: Wenzhouxiangella sp. (assembly GCA_041744195.1). Classification (GTDB taxonomy): domain Bacteria; phylum Pseudomonadota; class Gammaproteobacteria; order Xanthomonadales; family Wenzhouxiangellaceae; genus Wenzhouxiangella. The sequence goes on from JBGTLI010000169.1 coordinate 34,046, forward strand.
TGCTCAAGCCATGCTGGCCAGACTAGAGCGTCCGGTGCAGCTGGATGAGGACATCGAAGGCGAAGTAGCCCTTTGATCGAGCGCCACGGGTGGACATTGTTGTTCCACGATTGCATCGTGGAGCAACTGGAAAAACTGGAAAGTGCTTCCGAATGGGCAGAACGGCGCGACCCCGAAAGCTACGAGAGCAACGCGAACGTCAAGTTGTTCAAAGGCCTTGCGCATTTGATCCTCGAAGTCGTTCCCATTGATCCGGGGCGGGACGATTACCGCCAGGGCAACACCCTGGGGCCGGAGCATCGGCATTGGCGCAGAGCAAAGATCGGACGGCGCTTCCGTCTGTTTTTCCGCTACGACTCAAAGTCCAGGACAATCGTCTTCGCCTGGGTCAACGATGCGCTGACTTTGAGGTCATCGGGCAGCAAATCCGACCCCTACACGGTGTTCAAGAAGATGATCAGGCGAGGCAATCCACCGGATGATTGGGCTAGCCTCGTGGCGTCCAGCAAAGCCGACTGGCCGAAGTAGTGGGCGCCTATTCGGGCCGGCCTTCTGGATCAGGTAGGTCGTTCGCGGAGTGTCTTTTTCGCTAATTCGCTGGCGACGCTTTTCATCTGTCGGAGCGGGTGAAAGGTGAAAGGTGAAAGGTGAGAGGTGAGAGGTGAGAGGTGAGAGGTGAGAGGTGAGAGGTGAGAGGTGAGAGGTGAGAGGTGAGAGGTGAGAGGTGAGAGGTGAGAGGTGAGAGGTGAGAGGTGAGAGGTGAGAGGTGAGAGGTGAGAGG
>JBGTLI010000170.1:0-1641 GCA_041744195.1 Wenzhouxiangella sp.
CGACCGTGGCCACGCAGGTCAGGACAAATCATGCACCAGCCGGGCGGCAGAACAATCGCCCGGCCCAGTTCGTTCCAGCGTGATGAGTTACTGGCCAGCCCGTGGCAGAGCAACAGGGCTGAACGGGCATCGTCCGGGCCATGCAGACGATAGAAAATCCCTGTGGTGGAGCGCGCCTCGGCAGGTATACCTGCCTTCATGAGCGCTCAACCCCGCCGCCAGCGGAAAAACCGCTCTGCCCAGCGCAGCACCGCTTCGGGTTTGTTCGCTTTCTTCCACTCTCCTGCAGCATATTTGTTCGCCTCGCTGTAGGTCGGATACACGTGAATGGTACCGAGAATCTTGCCAAGGCCGAGGTTGTTTTTCATGGCCAGGACAAACTCCGGCAACATCTCACCGGCATGCGCGCCGATGATGGTTGCGCCCAGAATGCGATCCTTGCCCGGCTCGGTCAAGACTTTGACCAGGCCATAGTCGTTGCTGTCGGCGATGGCGCGGTCCAGGTCATCGAGTTGATAAGTAGTGACATCGACATCGATTTCCCGTTCCCTCGCCTCATCTTCGCTCAGTCCGACCCGCGCGACTTCCGGGTCGGTGAACGTGACCCATGGGATGACCCGATAGTCGGTACGGAAAGACCACAAGGGGCTGATCAAGGCATTGACCGCTGCCGACCAAGCCTGGTGGGCGGCAACGTGGGTGAACTGGTACGGGCCGGCCGCATCGCCACAAACGTAAATGTTGGGGAAGCTGGTGCGCTGGAACGGATCGGATTCGATCTGGCCACGCTCTGTCAGGGTCACGCCCAGCTCCTCCAGGCCGTATCCCTCGGTACGGGTACGCCGACCCAGGGCGACCAGCAGTTTGTCGAACGGGAACGAGACTTCCTTGCCCTCGTGTTCACAGACGAGCGTCTTGCCGTCTTCAACCCGTAATGCCTTGTGGGACGTGGAAATCGTAACGCCGTCGTCGGCGAGGAAATCAGCCAGCAGGCGACCGGCTTCAATGTCCTCTCGCGGCAGCAGGCGGTCTGCCATCTCAACCACGGTGACCCTGGCGCCAAGGCGTGCAAACGCCTGGGTCAGTTCCGAGCCGATCGGGCCGCCACCAAGGACAACCAGTCGTTCAGGGAGGGCATCGAGATCCCACAGCGTGTCGCTGGTCAGGAAGTCGGTCTCGGCCAGGCCGGGGATGGGCGGTACCATCGGTTCGGCGCCGGTTGCCAGCACAATTGAGCGGGCGCTCAGCCGTCGACCGTCGACCTCGACTTCCCACGGAGATACCAGGGTGGCTTTGCTCTCAATGACGTCAACCCCCATGTCCCGGTAGCGCTCTGGTGAATCATGTGGCTCGATTTTTTTGATGGCTTCATGCACTCTCGCCATGACTTCCTTGAAGTCAACTTCGGCTTCCATCTTCCGGATGCCGTAGCGCTTGCTGTCGCGTGCCTCGGCCAGCAAGCGGGCCGTGCGCAAGAGGGCCTTGGACGGCACGCAGCCTGTGTTCAGACAATCACCGCCCATCGCGTTCTTCTCGATCAGGGCAACCTTGGCGTTGACGGTGGCGCCAATATATGAAGACACCAGACCGGCCGCACCAGCGCCAATGACAATCAGGTTGTAGTCAAACTGCTTTGGTTTC